>NZ_JAYMXF010000010.1:0-183508 GCF_048055755.1 Phaeobacter sp. JH204B | reverse complement strand
TGACGAGTTTCTAAAAAATATATTATTTTCATATACTTACGAAGCCCTCTCCATCGAGGGTACCACATTTCCCTGGCAGGATCGGGCCATTTTCCCAGCAGGAACAAAGCTGCAACCGGTTTCAGCTCCGAGTCGCTGTCGTCTGCGCTCATGTCCGGGCGAGTCGAGAGGGCTATTCGCTGCGATGTTTCGACTCGCCATACGCACGGGCAGGAGCCTTCTGCGATGGAGATACGCCTCGCACCGCGACTCAGGCGGGCCTCAACCGCTGGACCGCGGGCAGGCGGAGTGCCAGCAGGAGAAGGATCAGCCCCATGTAGATCAGCGGTTCCAGCTGGAAGCCTTTCACCAGCATCACATAGTGCAGGGCCCCGAACAGAGCGGCCGGGTAGGTCAGCCGGTGAAGGCTGCGCCATTTACCTCTCAAACGCCGGACCGAAGCGTTATTGGAGGTCAGAGCGAGCGGCAGCATCAGAACAAAGGCCGCCATGCCGATGGTGATATATGGGCGCTTAACAATATCGGCAAGAATCTGACTGAGCAGCTGCACATCCAACAGAAGCCAGACCAGCAGGTGACAGCTGACATAGAAGAAACACAAAAGACCGATGGCCCGGCGAAACCGCATCAGGTTCAGCCCGAGCAGCCGACGCAGCGGTGTCACAGCGAGGGTGACGACGAGCAGCTGAAGCGCCAGTTTGCCGTATTCATGCTCAAGCGCCTTGATCGGCTCAGGGCCAAGCGCGCCGGAGAGCCCCTGATAGAACAGCAGACCTGCGGGCAGCACACCCAGCAGATAGATCAGCCAGATGGGCACGACCCGAATTGTATCGTTGATGCGCTGCATTCAGAAGTTCTTTGCCAGATCCATACCCTCGTAGAGCGCGGCCACCTCTTTTTCATAGCCGTTGAACATCAGGGTCGGCTCGCGGCGAGCAAAGAGCCCCCCGCCAATGCGGCGCTCGGTGGCCTGGCTCCAGCGGGGATGGTCCACATTGGGGTTCACATTGCTATAGAAGCCGTACTCGCCCGCATTTGCCATGTTCCAGCTGGTCTGCGGCTCTTGATCGGTGAGAGTCATACGGACAATCGATTTGATCGACTTGAACCCGTATTTCCATGGCACCACCAGTCGCAGCGGGGCCCCGTTCTGATTGGGTAGCGATTTGCCAAAGATGCCAGTGGCCATGATCGTCAACGGGTGCTGCGCCTCATCAAGGCGCAGGCCCTCCCGATAGGGCCAGTCCAGCACCTTATAGGCTGTGCCGGGCATTTCCGACGGCCTGTAGAGGGTTTCGAAGGCGACATATTTCGCGCCCTCCTGCACCCCGGCCAGATTGAGCAGATCCGCCAGTTCAAACCCCTGCCAGGGCACCACCATCGACCAGGCCTCAACACAGCGGAAGCGATAGATTCGGTCCTCAAGCGTCATAGCCTCCATGATCTGCTCCACGGAGTAGCTGCCCGGGCGCTCGACCAGGCCATCGATTTCGACGCTCCAGGGCTGGGTGGTCATCTGACCGGCATAGGCAGCCGGATCCCCCTTGCCGGTGCCGAACTCATAGAAGTTGCAATAGCTGGTCACGTCGTCCCAGCTGTTGGGTTCCAGCTCCGCCTCCGTTGCGGCCTGTGCGGTGCCGCCAGCCAACCCCGCCAGACCAAGCCCCGCAGCGCCGCCCAGACCGGCCATGATCTGGCGTCGGTTCAGAAAAGCCGAATAAGGCGTGACGTCGTCGTCACTCAGATCGTTCTTCCAGCGGTGGGCCATGCGGCGTCTCCTTAGTATGGGTATCTGCAGGATCTAAGCCAGCGGGCGGCACAGTCCAAAACATATCCTCTCACGTCTCCGCGATGGCACTGTAACCTGGCATAAGCTCATTCATCGGCCGGCTGCGCCCATCTTCCTGCATGATCCTGACATGTCGACGGCGCAGCTGACGCGGTTCGGTCACGCCAACGGAATGCGCGATGGTTTCCACCTCATGGATGATCTCCTTGGCATAGCGCGCGACGCGGGTGGATTTTTCCTCGACCACCAACCCCTTTTGCAGGCGCTTGTCATGGGTTGTGATACCTGTCGGACAGCTGTTGCGGTTACACTTCAGCGCCTGAATACACCCCAGCGAGAACATGAAGCCCCGCGCCGAGGTCACAAAATCGGCGCCTGCCGCCAGCGCCCAGGCAACATCGCCCGGATTGACCAGCTTGCCAGAGGCGATGAGGCGAATGCGGTCCTTCAGCCCGTATTCATCGCGCAGATTGCACGCCAGCGGCAGTGCCTCCCGGACAGACATCCCAACCAGATCAATCAAAGGCATAGGCGCGGCTCCGGTTCCGCCCTCGCCACCGTCCACGGTGATGAAATCCGGCGCGCTGTCGTCCCTGCGGGCGGCAATATTCAGAAACAGCTCGCGCAGGGCCGTCTCAGCACCGACCACCAGCTTTATCCCCACCGGCTTGCCTGTGACCTCCCGAAGATGCGCGATCATATCCAGCAGCTGATCGTAATTGGCAATCTCCGGATGCCGATTGGGGGAGATGCTGTCCTCGCCTTCCGGGATGCCGCGTATCTCGGCAATCTGCCGGGTGACCTTGGCCGCGGGAAGGATCCCACCCTTGCCGGGTTTTGCCCCCTGCGCCAGCTTCAGCTCAAACATCCGCACCGCATCATGGGCGGCAACCTTGCGCAATTGTTCGTCGCTCAGCCCGCCGTTCTCATCGCGCACGCCGTATTTGGCAGTACCAATCTGGAACACCACATCGCAGCCCCCCTCCAGGTGATAGGGACTCAGACCACCCTCGCCGGTGTTCATCCAGACACCGGCCTCTTTTGCCCCATGGCTGAGGGCACGGACGGCCGGCGCAGAGAGCGCCCCATAACTCATGCCGGAGATATTGAAGAACGAGGGTGCCATATAGGGCTGGCGGGCGGTTGGCCCGATCAGGCGCGGCTCGCAACAGGCCTTGCCCTCATCCAAGGCCGGAAATGCCGCATTCACGAAGATTGGCGTCCCCGGCACGTTCAGATTGCGGGTCGAGCCGAAGGCGACGGTATTCCCCTTTCCTTCTGCGGCACGTCCCACCCATTCGCGCTGCGCGCGGTTGAAGGGCATCTCCTCGCGGTCCATGGCAAAGAAATACTGGCGGAAAAACTCTCCCAAGGTGCTGAACAGGCCGCGAAACCTACCGATCACCGGATAATTGCGGCGCACCGCGTCCTCGGTCTGCACCCGATCAACCACGAACAGCCCCGCAGCCACCAATGCCAGTGCCCCCAACGCAAAGACAAAGGCATATGCGAGGAATTCTATGGCATTTGCCGCGAAACCCATGCAAAAACTCCTATATGATAATGGAACGCGCTGCCCATCGGCCCGTTCGCCCTAGACCAAATTGGTGTATTCCACCGGGCGGGCAAGTCACCTTTGATCACATTGGGAGAGGACCATGACAAAATCCACCGCAATAACCGCTGTATTTCGCACGGGACGCCGCTTCGCCAGCCTTCTGTCGCTGGGTTACGGGGCATTCATCGCGTTATCCCTCCCTGTCACGGCCGAGCCGACAATAACGGCGGATATGGTCAGCTATCAGACCGATCTCGCCTTCGATGATGTCACCTTTGGGCTGGAAAGCGCGATCACCAATCGTGGGTTTGTGGTCGATCATATCAGCCATGTGGGAGAGATGCTGGAGCGGACGCGCGAGGATGTCGGCTCTGACGTCGTTCTGTTCCAAAAGGCCGAGGTCTATTCTTTCTGCTCCGCCAGCCTGTCGCGCAAGGTGATGGAAGCCAATCCGATGAATATCACCTTCTGCCCCTACGATATCTTCATCGCACAGCAGCCCGGCAGCGAGATCACGACAATCGGCTTTCGCGCTTTCCCTGATGGCGACATGCAGCTGATCCAGTCGTTGCTGAATGACATCGTCCTGGAGGCAATCGAGGAGTAAGACCCATCGTTTGAGTTTTTCCGCTGCCTCCTGGCGCCGGCTTTGATAGTCTGATCACCACGGAAATTGACAGCGGACAGATCCTGCATGAAGTCCATCCTTGTTTCGCTTCTGCTGCTCGCGGGCACGATGATCGCTGCCTGCGCACCGGGCACGGACACCCAATCGGATGAGGTCGGCCAGCTTCGCCACGCGATTGAAGCACTTGGCCCGCAAGTCGATCCGGAAGAAGCGGCCAGAGCCGCGCTGATTGCCTATCGCCACGCTACCGCGCTTGCGCAGGAGTATCAGGTGACAACCTCACCGATCCTGCACAACACCCTCGTCAATACCGGCGTCAAACAACGCGGCCTTTGTTATCATTACGCCGAGGACATGCAGGCCCGGCTGCAAAGCGAAGGGTTTCAAAGCCTCACGGTTCTGCGGGCCATCGCAGAGCCAAGAAACAGCTTTCGGATTGAACACAGCAGCGCCGTGATCGCCCCGAAGGGAGTGGATATCTACGGCGGCATCGTGCTGGACCCATGGCGCTACGGCGGCAGGTTGTATTGGTCCGCAACGGCCAAGGATCCCCGGTATGACTGGGAACCCCGCCTGACCGTCCTGCGGCGCAGAGGGGCCACGGCCGTGATGGCCAGAAATTGAACAGCGGCGCACAGCAATGAGCAGACATGTATATAGAGAGGCCCGCCGGATCGGCGGGCCTTCCTTCTTCATGTCAGCTTAGTGCACCACCGCATCATCGGGGCGCGGCCGATCGGTGGAGCCGATGCGATCGCCGATGATCAGACCTTCGACACCGGCACTTACAGGCACCGTGTCGCCATCGCGGATATCTCCGGCCAGAAGCATCTCCGCCAATGGGTTCTGTAAGACCCGCTGGATCACCCGTTTCAACGGGCGGGCGCCGAACACCGGATCATATCCTTCATCCGCCAGCCACGTCTTTGCACCCTCATCCAGCTCAAGCACGATCTTGCGACCCACAAGCCGCTTTTCAAGCCGCGCCAGCTGTAGCGTGACGATGCCATCCATGTCCTTGCGCCCAAGGCGATCGAAAATGATCGTCTCATCCAGACGGTTCAGGAATTCAGGACGGAAATGCGCACGCACCGCGTCCATCACATCCCGCTTGGCATCGGCGGCATCCGCCCCATCCGGTAGCTGGCTGAGCGCCTGCGCACCGAGGTTGGAGGTCAGGATAATCAGAGTCTGTTTGAAATCGACGGTCCGCCCCTGTCCATCGGTCAGCATCCCATCGTCCAGCACCTGCAACAGCACGTTAAAGACATCCGGGTGGGCCTTCTCCACCTCGTCAAACAGAACAACTTGATAGGGTTTGCGCCGGACGGCCTCGGTCAGAACGCCCCCCTCATCATAGCCGACATATCCCGGAGGCGCGCCGATCAGGCGGGCTACCGAATGTTTCTCCATGAACTCGGACATATCCACGCGCACCATGGCGCTGTCATCATCGAACAGAAACTCAGCCACCGCCTTTGTCAGCTCGGTCTTGCCGACACCGGTCGGACCAAGGAACAGGAACGACCCCAGCGGGCGATTCTCGTCATTGAGCCCGGCTCGGGCGCGCCGCACCGCATTGGCCACAGCCGTGACCGCAGTGTCCTGACCAATCACACGACCATGCAGATCCGCCTCCATCCGCAACAGCTTCTCGCGCTCGCCCTCGAGCATCTTGGATGTCGGGATCCCGGTCCAGCGCTCGACCACGCCGGCGATTTGCTCCGGACGAACGGCCTCTTCGACCATCAAACCGTTACGGTCAGAGGTTTCGGCCTCGCTCAGCTGCTTTTCCAGACCTGGGATAACGCCGTAGGACAGCTCCCCTGCGCGGGCGAGATTGCCTTCACGTTTGGCTGCATCCAGATCCGCTCGCGCACGGTCCAGCCGCTCCTTCAGCTCACGGGCCGAAGCCAGCTTGTCCCGCTCGGACTGCCACTGTGCGGTCATCTCTGCGGATTTCTCCTGCAGGTCCGACAGCTCTTTCTGCAGGGTATCCAGCCGATCCTTGGAGGCCGCGTCATCCTCGAGTTTCAACGCCTCTTCCTCGATCTGCATCTGCAGGATCTGACGGTCGAGCGCATCCAGCTCTTCTGGCTTGCTGTCGACCTGCATCCGCAGACGCGCCGCCGCCTCATCAACAAGGTCAATCGCCTTGTCCGGCAGGAACCGGTCGGTGATGTAGCGATGCGACAGAGTAGCCGCCGCGACCAGCGCCGCATCCGCGATACGGACACCGTGGTGCAGCTCGTATTTCTCCTTGATGCCCCGCAGGATCGAAATAGTGTCTTCGACAGTGGGCTCCGTCACCATGACAGGCTGGAACCGCCGGGCAAGCGCCGCGTCTTTCTCAACGTATTTGCGGTACTCATCCAGAGTGGTCGCGCCGATACAGTGGAGTTCGCCCCGCGCCAGCGCCGGTTTGATCAGGTTGGCCGCATCCATCGCGCCATCGGATTTACCCGCGCCAACCAGCGTGTGCATTTCATCGATGAACAGAATGATTTCGCCTGCGGCGTCGGTCACTTCGGTCAGCACCGCCTTGAGCCGTTCCTCAAACTCGCCCCGGTATTTGGCCCCGGCAATCAATGCGCCCATATCAAGCGAGAGCAACTGTTTGTCACGCAGGGATTCCGGCACATCGCCATTGACGATGCGCAGCGCCATACCTTCGGCAATCGCAGTTTTACCAACCCCTGGCTCACCAATCAGCACCGGGTTGTTCTTGGTCCGGCGGCTCAGCACCTGCATGGCGCGGCGAATTTCCTCGTCGCGGCCGATGATCGGGTCAATCTTGCCCTCGCGCACAGCTTCGGTCAGATCTCGGGCATATTTCTTGAGCGCGTCATAGCCATCTTCGGCACTGGCACTGTCTGCCTTGCGCCCCTTGCGGATGTCATTCACCGCCTCATTCAGCGCCTGGGCGGTCACGTGACCAGCCGCCAGCGCTTCCTTGGCTTTGGATTTCACCATGCACAGCGCCATCAGCACCCGCTCGACAGGGACAAAGCTGTCGCCTGCCTTCTCGGCAATCTTGGCCGCTTCATCCAGCACCTTGGCGGTCTGGCCGTCCAGATAGATGTCTGCGGAATTGCCCTGCACCTTCGGCAGCTTCGAAACCGCAAGTTCCAGCGCCTGGACCACCTGGGTCGGGTTACCACCGGCGCGGGTGATCAGATTGCTTGCCAGCCCCTGGTCATCATCCATCAGCGCCTTCAACAGGTGCTCCGGCATCAGCCGCTGGTGATCTTCACGTCGCGCAATCGTCTGGGCCGCCTGCACAAAACCACGCGCCCGTTCAGTGAACTTGTTCAAGTCCATCTTGCTCTCCTTATATAAGCGCCCCCTTTTCTGGTGACGCCCGCTCTGCGGCACGTCCCGGTCGGGGCCTCCTGTCCAATGTGGGAGGTCTTATCGTCTCTTCAAGGCTACTATGCGGCAAATATGTCACCAAATCCCTGACCCAGATCAACCGCTTGCTCATTCAGCCACTCCCTCCATCGGTTTGTCGCACCCTGCCACCGCCCCGCCGGGCCCGTTTTTCCCTTTCCCAACCGAGGCGGCGGCACTAAAAGCAGTGCGACCCCAAGACCACCCCTACCGTCACACGGCCTGAACCGCCGCACAAAAGACGAGGAACCTTCATGTCCGCTTCTTCCACCAGCCACTCCTCCCCTGACGCCAAAGCCGACGACCGGCTGATCGTTGCACTGGACGTGCCCAATGCGCTTGCCGGGCTTCAGCTGGCCGACACGCTTGGTGACGCGGTCTCCTTCTATAAAATCGGATTGGGGATGCTGACCGGTGGTGGTCTGGCGCTTGCGAATGAGCTGAAACAGGAGCGCGGCAAACGAATTTTCCTCGATATGAAACTGTTTGATATCAGCGCCACGGTTGAGGCCGCGGTTCGGGGGCTGGCCCAGTTCGACCTCGACTTTCTCACCGTGCATGGCGATCCCCATGTGGTGCGCGCAGCCAAGGAAGGTGCCGCCGGCACAAGTCTCAAGATCCTTGGTGTCACCATTCTGACCTCGCTGGACCGCTCCGATCTGGATGAAGCCCTGATAAAATCAGGCGACATTCCCGATCTGGTACAAGAGCGCGCGGGGCTAGCTCTCGCGGCCGGGGCCGATGGCGTAATCGCCAGCCCGCAGGAAGCGGCGCTGATCCGCGCCCTGCCAGAAGCCACCGGCAAGTTGATCGTCACCCCCGGCGTCCGCCCTGCCGGTGCGGCGCTTGGGGATCAGAAAAGGGTGGCAACCCCAGCAAGTGCGCTGGAGGCCGGCGCCGATCATATTGTGGTCGGTCGCCCGATCTGGGCAGCAGACGCCCCGCACAGCGCCGCCGAAGATATTCTGGCCAGTCTGCCACGGTAAACCGGCCCCCGCCTGCGGCGCGTCCCACACGGCATCAGTTACACTTATTCAACACGGGCAACCCGTCGGCACAGATCTGCCCGACGGGTTTTCTGGTCAGATTGACCCGAAGGCGGCGGGCAGACCCACTCGCCACTCAAAGATCTGGCCGAAATAAAACTTTTCATCAGACCCATGCCGGACGGGGATTCTGCCACATTTGCGCCAAGATTACCTAGGGTCAACCTCCGGTATTACAACAGTATTTTGTGTTTCACCGCAGCAGATTGCGCCCTTTTGTCCTGTGCCCGCAAAAGCACACAATCAAAGGCAGAATTACATAATCCTGCCTTACAGCCTTTGCCCGGCGGTCAAAATGACCGACCCTATACGGGAGACACTCCCCTGACGGCCTTGCTCTTCCTGAGGTTCGTCACCTCCCCCGCTACAGCAGCGGGGGTTCTTTCTTTTCAGCCCCGGATATTCAGCCGCTGACAGGCGATCCGCCAAGGGTGATACCGCACATTTTATCCTATGCCACCAGCTTTGGCGGGGCGTGTCAGGTAGCTTTGCAGATATTCCGCAAAATGCGGCACCGCCAGCTCATGCCCGATGTACCACTCAGGACGCACCAGCGCCCAGCTCTGACCTTCATCGCCCAGCCGAATGTCGCGCTCGCGCGCGGCCGGCAGATGCGCGACAAAAAACCAGACGACACCATTGCGACGCTCATAGCTTTGCCGCCACACCAGATCCCCCTCCTGCACGACCAGCCCAACCTCTTCTTCCGTTTCGCGCAGCGCGCAGGTTTCCGGTGTTTCCTCGCCTTCGCGCCCGCCGCCTGGGAAATCCCAATGGCCGGGATAGGGAATATGCGGATAGGCATCACGCTCGATCACCAGCAGCCTATCGCCAATGAAAAGCGCCAGCTTGGCGCCGTTGAATGTCATTGCTGCTCTCACCATGTCAGATGATCTAAAGACAATTGCCGTGGCAGAGGCTACTCTGAGCGCCCCCGCAGCACCATCAGATTCCCCGACCCTTTCGGCCTCAACGCCTCCGCCCCATGTCAGACCAATTGCACATACCGCCCGATCACACGGCCCCGTCTGAGCTGGAGACGCCCAGCCATGCGCCCCGGCGCCTGCAGGTGCTGTGCCGGGAGTGCTTGTCCTATGGTGTCCTCAAACCAAAAAACGGCCAGACACCAAATCCAAAGCGCTGCCCAAGCTGCCAGAGCCCACGGATCAAGGCGCACCCGGAGCTGTTCTCGCTGTCGATTGCACATATGGACTGCGACGCCTTCTACGCCAGCGTTGAGAAACGCGACAATCCCGAGCTTGCCGACAAACCGGTGGTGATCGGGGGCGGGCGGCGTGGTGTCGTCTCCACGGCCTGCTATGTGGCGCGCATTCGCGGTGTGCGATCGGCCATGCCGATGTTTCAGGCGCTCAAGCTTTGCCCGGACGCCGTGGTGATAAAGCCGCGGATGAATGTCTATGTCGAGGTCAGCCGCCAGATCCGAGCGATGATGGATGAGCTGACGCCTGATGTGGAACCCCTGTCGCTGGATGAAGCCTTTATGGATCTGTCTGGCACCCAGCGGCTGCATGGTGCGCCACCTGCGGTGATGCTGGCACGGCTGGTCAAACGCATGAAGGACGAGCTGGGCGTGACAGGATCAATCGGGCTGTCACACAACAAATTCCTGGCAAAGGTCGCCTCCGACCTCGACAAACCGCGCGGATTCTCGGTGATTGGCAAAGAGGAGACAGCCGATTTCCTGAAAGACAAACCGGTGCGCCTGATATGGGGTATCGGCCCAGCCGCTCAGGCGTCGCTCGACAAAGCCGGCATCCGCAGTTTTTCGGATTTGCTGCGCTGGGACCGCACTGATCTGAACGCGCGGTTCGGCTCAATGGGGGAACGGCTCTGGCATCTCGCGCGCGGGCAGGACCGGCGGCGGGTGTCGGCCAATGCGCCGGTGAAATCCATCTCGAACGAAACCACCTTCTACGAGGACACCGCAAGTCTGGAGGTGCTGGACGGTCACCTGTGGCGGCTGGCCGAAAAAGTCTCTGACCGCGCCAAAGCCCGACAGCTTGCAGGGCGGGTGGTGACGCTGAAGCTGAAGCGCGCCAATCACAGCAGCCTCACCCGGCGGCAATCTCTGCGAGATGCGACCCAGATTGCCGACATGATCTACCGAACGGCGCGGGCGCTTCTGGATCAGGTCGGCGACGAAGGCCCCTATCGGCTACTTGGCTGCGGCATCTCCGAGCTGGTGCCCGAAACGCAGGCCGATATCACCGGCGACCTTCTGGATCCACAGGCCGGGCAGCGCGCAAAGGCGGAGCGGGCCACGGATGCAATTCGCGAACGCTTCGGCAAATCGGCCATCCAGAAGGGTCGCGCCCTGCGCTGAACAGCCGCCTGTGTTTATTCCGCAGCCAGCGGCATCGGTTCACAGTTCAGCTGCGACAGCTCGGCAATCACATCGGACAGCACCTTTTGCAGCGCTGCAAAATCAGAGGTTTTCTCAATCCGCGCCTCATCCATATAGAGTGAGCGGTCAATCTCGACCTGCACCGCGTGCTGCGCCCGTGACGGGCGCCCGTAGGTCTGTGTGATATAAGCCCCGGCAAAAGGCGTGTTTCGCGCGACCCGCAAACCTGCGCCAACAAACGCCGCTTCGACCCGGTCCATGATCTCGGCCGAGGCCGCCGCGCCGAAACGATCGCCAAGCACAACATCCGGCAGCCCAGCCCCCCGCCGTCCTGCGGCCGAAATCGCTTCGTGCGGCATCGAATGACAGTCAATCAGCACGGCCTGGCCAAAGCCGATGCGGGCCTGGTCCAGTAGCTGCTGCAAAGCCGCGTGGTAGGGGCGCCAATAGGTGGCAATCCGGTGGCTTGCTTCAGCCCGGCTCAGTTTGCCATGATAGATCGCCCGCCCATGGGCCACCACGCGCGGCACCACCCCCAGGCCAGAGGCCACGCGCGGGTTCTGCCCCCGTTTGATGACGCCTTCGATCAGCGCCGGATCCAGCTCTTCGGTTGATCGATTGAGATCGACATAGGCCCGTGGCGCCCGCGCGGTCAGCAGGGGCATCCCGAATCGCGGCGCGGCGGCAAACAGCTCATCCACGAAGGCGTCTTCTGAACTGCGCAGCTGCAAAGGATCGAGAATCGTCTGCGCCAGAAAAGCCGCGCTGTAATCCGATCCGCTATGCGGCGAGGCAAAAACCACCCCAGACCGCAATTCCTGTGGCATTTCCACCAAATATACTGTGTCAGACATGCAGGCTCCGGCGGCTCAAATACAAGAAACAGCATAGACCGGAAATTTCTGCGGTCAAAAGCTCTTGCACCCCTCTCCGACTCATTTTATAGACCCCCTCACCGGCGCGGTCATCCGCGCCCCTTTCAATTTGGGGCCGGCCGAAAGCGTGGGTATTCATGGGCGATTAGCTCAGTGGTAGAGCACTTCGTTGACATCGAAGGGGTCACAAGTTCGAACCTTGTATCGCCCACCATGAATTCATTGCTCTGGTCCTACGATCGGAGCCCCGCAACCCAGGCGCTGGTTCGCGCCGCAGAACAGGAGATAGGCCATGAAGGTCAAGAACTCGCTCCGCTCGCTCAAGAACCGGCACCGTGATTGCCGCGTTGTGCGTCGCAAGGGCCGTGTCTATGTGATCAACAAGACCCAGCGCCGCTTTAAAGCACGCCAGGGCTGATCGCCAGACGCAGCATAGCTGATTTGAGAAAACCGCATCTTCGGATGCGGTTTTTTTGTGTTTCCAGGCCTCTCTTGCCGGTGACCTCAAGAGGGTCGTAACGGCCCACCTCTTTTTCTGATCGTTTTTGTCAGTTTTGCTTTGCATTTTTGGTGAAACTCTTTATCTGAGCAAATCAGTCGGGTTCGACGCCAGTGGCCAAGATCCCCCCGAGTGTTTTGAATAGATGGGAAGTACCATGCTGAAATCGACCACCATTCTTGCAGGCGCTTTGGTCGCCGCCGTCGCAACATCTGCCGCTGCTGAGGGTGAGCTGAACCTCTACTCCTCGCGCCACTACGATACCGACGAACGGCTCTATTCCGACTTCGAAGAGGCCACCGGCATCACGATCAACCGGATCGAAGGCAAGGCTGACGAGTTGATCGCCCGGATGAGCGCCGAGGGCGCGAACTCCCCCGCCGATATCCTGCTGACAGTTGATACATCGCGCCTGGCACGTGCCAAGAACGAAGGCCTCCTTCAGGCCATCGACAGCGACATCCTGGAAGCCCGCGTTCCCGGCTACCTGCAGGATGCGGACAACCAGTGGTTCGGCTTCTCCCAGCGTGCGCGCATCATCTTCTTTGACAAGGCAGATGTCGCCAACCCGCCGAAGACATATCTCGACCTCGCGGATCCCGCCTACAAAGGTCAGATCTGCATCCGCTCTTCGACCAATACCTACAACCAGACTCTGCTGGCCTCCATCGTCACGCATCACGGTGAAGAAGCCGCAACCGACTGGGCAAAAGGCGTCGTTGCCAACATGGCCCGCGCGCCCCAGGGCGGCGACACCGATCAGCTGCGCGGCATCGTCTCCGGCGAGTGCGAAATCGCCGTTGGCAACAGCTACTACTTCGCCCGTTCCATCCGCAAAGACGTGAAAGGTCTGTCCGCCGAACGTGACATGATCGGCTGGGTCTTCCCTGCGCAGGACGCAGAAGGCGCCCACATGAACCTGTCCGGTGGCGGTGTTGCAGTGAACGCACCGAACAAGGAGAACGCGATCAAGTTCCTCGAATACCTCGCCTCCGATCAGGCGCAGCAGTATTTCTCCGCAGGCAATGATGAGTACCCGGCGGTTCCGGGTGTTGCGCTTGCGCCCAGCATTGCGGCGCTCGGCCACTTCAAACCCGATGACGTGCAGCTGTCGGACGTAGCGCAGAACATCCCCACCGCACAGAAGATCTTCAACCAGGTGGGTTGGGAGTAACTGACCCGGTCGCTGCAAGGCCGAGCAGCCACCACAGCCGAATAACGGGAAAGGCGCAGGAGAGTCTCCTGCGCCTTTCTTGTTTTCCAACGCGGCAGTCGTCTGTCTATTCTGCCGGTGAAATCTGGTCACTTGATCCATGCTGACCCTTCGGCGCGAGGCGCGACAGGCCATAGGCGACGACATAGAGACCCAACCCGAACGAGAAATGCGACATCAGGCTCTTCAGCCGCGCAATGTCCGGGTTCGGTTTGTTCGAAGCCATGATTCCGGCCCCCAAGGCAGGCTGCAAGATGAAGAATGGCGCAACCACCGTCACCAGACCAAAAAGAATCGGCGCAACCGGCCCCGGCTTCAGCAGCTGGCGCTGCCCGCCTAGCGCAACAAACAGCGCCGCAAAAATCACGCCCACAACATAATGCGCAGTCCAGCCGATTGCGGCCTCATTCGCCACCGGCGGGACCTTGCCGATGCTTTCATGGGTGAAGATCCCATCCGGCATGTACCCCAGCCAGCGCCCCACCACGGCAAAATTGCTTTGCGGCACGCCAAATAGCGCATCGGCGACGACGGCCCACAGATCCATGAAGGCGGTTGCCCCCACCCCCAGCAGAACAATGCGGATTATCAAGTCATTGCGGTTCAACACGGCATCCATCCCTCTTGTGTGATTTTGGTTCCCGCAGGGGACATCCACCCTCGGGTCACAGTGATTTTAGGTGCTGAGGACCGTCGGCCGCCAATTGCATTGTCTGAGGTACCCCCCCAGCAAAGCCGATACGAACGCGAAAACCGCCGAATGACCGCTATCCATAGTCCTTTACCTCACGTCGCGCCGTGGGTGGACGGGCTGGAAAAGACCACCTATAGCTTCGGGTCGAATTCACAGATGCAGAGCGAGAAACTAGCCATGCGTGACCACAATACTCCATCGGGTGAATACCAATGACACGTATTCCGGTCACCATCATCAGCGGCTATCTCGGCGCTGGAAAAACCACGTTGATCAACCGTCTACTGAGCGATGATCATGGGTTGCGCCTGACCGTTCTGGTCAATGATTTTGGGCGCATCAACATTGATGAAAGCCTGTTGCAGGACGGAACCTCACAGACCATCGCATTGAGCAACGGCTGTGTCTGCTGCACCCTGGGCGAAGATCTGACCGCCGCGCTGCATCGTATTCTGGCCGAGGGCAGCCGCCCGGATCATATCGTGATCGAGGCCAGCGGCCTCTCCGATCCGGTCGCCATTGCCAACACCGTGGTGAACGAGAGCCAGCTGTCCTATGGCGGCATCATCACCGTCGCCGATGGCGAAAACCTCTGCGATCTGCTGAACGACGATCTGCTGCGCGAGCAGACCAGTCAGCAGATCCGTGCCGCGGACCTGGTGCTGATCAGCAAATGCGACGCCCCTTCTGACGCTGTTATGACCCGGCTGGACGAGCTGGGGGCCCGCACGCCGACGATTCTCGAAGACGCCCCGATTGCCGACCTGCTGTTTGACGTGGTCCCGCTGCCGATTGGCAGGGCAACTGCAAAATCCGCCCACCACGCCTATGCGACCTGGCACCACCGCAGCGCCGAGCCGATGGATCGGTGCCGCCTGGGTGATAAGCTGGCAAACCGGCCAAGCGGGATCTATCGGATGAAGGGATTTATCCTCACCAATGGCGGCGGCTACGAGCTGCATGTGGTTGGTCGGCAGGTCTCGGCCAAGCGCTGCGATGCCGAGGAAACCGTTCTGGTTGCCCTTGGCCCGGCGGCCCGGATTTCCCGTGAGGAAATCGAGGCTTGGTGGCAGAGCTAAAGGCCGGCGCCACGCCGCCAGCATTGATAGCCTAGCTGCGTCGGCCCACTTGCCTGCAAATCAGAATCACCGGCAACAGCCCGACCAGCATGATGACCAGCGATGGCACTGCCGCGCCCTCCAGCCGCTCATCCGAGGCCAGCCGGTAGGCCTGCACTGCCAGTGTGTCATAGTTGAAAGGACGCATAATCAGCGTCGCTGGCAGCTCTTTCATCACATCGACAAAGACAATCAGCAAAGCCGTCATCAGGCTGGGCGTCAGGATAGGCAGGTGAACCCGGCGCAACATACCCAGCGGGCTTTGCCCCAGCGAGCGGGCAGCCGCATCCATATTGGCATGAACGGTGGCCTGCCCTCCCTCATAGGCACCCAATGCCGCCGCCAGAAAGCGCACCATATAGGCCGCCACCAGCAGCCAGATCGAGCCGGTAATCAGCAGTCCGGTCCTGATCTCGAAATTCGCCCGCATCCAGGCATCCAACGCGTTATCAAAGGCTGCAAACGGCACCATCAGCCCAACCGCGATCACCCCGCCCGGCACCGCATAGCCGAGCCTTGAGACGTAACCGGCAAGAGCAGACGGCCGACCCGGACGCAGCCGTTGGTAGAAGCCGAGGCAGACCGCCGCCATCACGGTAAGGACAGCCGCCGTCGTCGCCAGCGTCACTGAATTCTGCAGGAAGCCCAGATACCGTTTGCTCAGCAGGTTCTGCTCCGACTCCAGCCCCATCTGCGCCAGGATCACCACTGGCAGCAGGAACCCGAGAAGGACAGGCAGGACGCACAGCCCAAAGGCCAGAGCCGCCTTCGCCCCATGCAGCTCCACCGGCGGCATCTTGGCCTGATGCTTGCCCGCATGATGATAGCGCGCACGACCTCGCGTTGCGCGCTCCGCTACCGCCAGCGTCAGCGCAAATCCCAGAAGACAGAGCGCCAGCTGCGCCGCACCCGCCCGGTCGGCAAGCGAAAACCAGCTGGTATAAATCCCTGTCGCAAAGGTCTGCACGCCAAAATAGCTCACCGTGCCGAAATCAGCGATGGTTTCCATCACCGCCAGCAGAACACCGGACGCAATCGCGGGGCGCGCCATGGGCAGGCTGACCCGCCAGAAGGCCTGTAGCGAGGTATTGCCAAGTGCGCGCGCCGCCAGAAACGCACCCGCGCTTTGTTGCAGAAAAGCCGCCCGAGCCAGCAGGTAAACATAGGGGTAAAGCACCAGCACCAGCATCACCGCCGCCCCTCCCACAGAGCGGATCTCCGGGAACCAATAGTCGCGTGGTCCCCAGCCTGTCATCTGCCGCAAGGTGGTCTGCACGATGCCGGGATGATCCAGAACAAAGGTATAGGCATAGGCCAGCACATAGGCCGGGAAGGCCAGTGGCAGGATCAGAACCACCTCCATCACGCGCACGCCCGGAAACCGGGTCATAGTGACCAGCCAGGCCGCTCCTACCCCAACCAGCCCGGTTCCCAGCGCCACCAGAAAGACCAGAACCAATGTGGTACCGGCATAACCCGGCAAGACAGTTTCCATAAGATGCCGGATCGTATCGGTGCCACCGGTCAGAGCGGCCAGCGCAACCGCCAGCATTGGCAACAGACAGGACAGGGCCACAACCCAGCCCACCGTCGCAAACAGCGCCCCCCCCGGTTTCTTCCGCCGCCCACGTGTCCGATTAGGCGCATCCGCGGACGGGACGGCGCCGGCCGTTGCTGCGCCATCGAAAATCGGCGCCCTGGCGGAGCGCTTGGCCTCTGTGGAGGTGGGGGAGATGGGTGTGATCTTTGGCATAGATACGGGACTACCTCAGTGCAGCCCTCTATTTCGATCATTTTCGTCGGAAATACCAGCGACAAAGCCAAAGCGCAGCCATTCGCCGCGCCTCTCTCTATCGCTGTTGCTGTCACAAAAACTGGCGCAACCGGTGGGAGGAGCCCGGTTGCGCCAGCAGATACCCTGATCGGGTGGTGTCCCCACAGGTAAGGGGATCAGTCGTAGCTGCGCTGGTCCTCGATCACCAAACCGTCCTTGGGCAGGGCGCCGGGCGCGACCACTTCCACGCGCCCTTTCAGCTTCAGCACCTCCACGACCGAGCGCGAGAAGGCGGTTTCGTCCCCATCCTGTGCCTCGATCTGAACGGTCATCGCATCCATCTCGCCATCTCGGCTGGCGATAACGCGTGCCTTGACGATCTCGGCATGTTTGTCGACCAGCGCGGCGACCTGTTCCGGGCGTACAAACATGCCCTTGATCTTCGTGGTCTGGTCCGCACGGCCCATCCAGCCCTTGATCCGCATATTGGTGCGTCCACAGGGAGATTCGCCCGGCAGAACCGCACTCAGATCGCCCGTCGCAAACCGAATGAGCGGATAGTCGGGATTGAGCGTGGTGACGACAACCTCGCCGACGTCTCCGGCGGCCACAGGGGTGCCGGTGCCGGGGGTGACGATTTCGACGATAACCTGCTCATCGACGATCATCCCCTCCATCGCCGCGCTTTCATAGGCGATATTGCCCAGATCCGCCGTCGCATATGACTGCAGACAGGAAATCCCGCGATCGGCATATTCCTGACGCAGGGAGGGGAACAGCGCACCACCGCCCACTGCCGCTTTGGTAAAGCCCAGCTTGACGCCCATGGCATCGGCCTTATCGAGGATCACCTTCAGATAGTCCGGCGTCCCGGCATAGGCCGTCGCCCCGACGTCACGCGCCGCAGTGACCTGCAATTCCGTCTGACCGGTGCCCGCAGGCAATACAGCTGCACCAACCGCACGCGCGCCGTTCTCAAAGATCATCCCGGCAGGTGTCAGATGGTAGCCGAAACAATTCTGCACCACATCGCCAACACCGATCCCGGCCGCATGCAGGAACCGTCCCATGCGCCACCAGTCATGATCCACACCACCCGGTTCGTAAATCGGACCAGGCGACTGGAAGATATGGGCAAATCCGCTGGCCGGTTTCACGGTGAACCCGCCAAAGGGAGGATGCGCGGCCTGCGCCTTGCTCAGGTCCGATTTGCGCAGCACCGGCAGGGCCGCCAGATCCTCCGGGCTGGTGATTGTCGCCGCATTTACAGAACGCAGGCTTTCGCCATAGCCCGGCGCTGCCATAGCACGGGCAATCTGTTGTGGCAGCTGTTCCGCCAAGTCAGCGGCACGGGCGTCTGCACTGCGGGTCTCAAGGCTGTCAAAATATGTCATGTCAGCACCCCACCTCAGCTCAACCACCGCTTCCGGCGGCGGTATGACCGCACATCCCGGAAACTCTTGCGTCCTTCGTCGGACATCCCGAGGTAGAATTCCTTCACATCCGGGTTCTCGCGCAGCTCAGCCGCCGGGCCATCCATGACCACACGGCCAGACTCCAGAATGTAACCATAGTGCGAATACCGCAGCGCCACATTGGTGTTCTGCTCAGCCAGAAGGAAGGTCACCCCTTCGTTTTCATTGATCGACTTCACGATTTCAAAGATCTGCTCCACCAGCTGAGGTGCCAGCCCCATGGACGGCTCGTCCAGCAGGATCGTCTCAGGGCGGCTCATCAGGGCGCGCCCCATGGCCACCATCTGCTGCTCCCCGCCGGAGGTATAGCCGGCCTGACTGCGGCGGCGTTCCTTCAGGCGCGGGAAATAGCTGTAGACCATCTCAAGATCGCGCTGGATGTTCGCATTGCCATCGCTGCGCGTATAGGCGCCGGTCAGCAGGTTTTCCTCAACGGTCAGATGCTCAAAACAGTGACGCCCCTCCATCACCTGAATGACGCCTTTCTTGACCAGTTCGGCAGGATCGCGGTCCTGAATCCGCTCGCCGCGGTAGCTGATCGACCCTTTGGTGACCTCGCCCCGCTCCGAATGCAGCAGGTTTGACACTGCCTTGAGTGTTGTCGTCTTGCCCGCGCCATTGCCACCCAATAGCGCGGTGATCCCGCCCTTGGGCACCTTCAGGCTGACGCCCTTCAAAACGAGGATCACGTGGTTGTAGATCACTTCGATGTTGTTGACCTCAAGCAGGGTCTCTGCCTGAACATCGGTGGTTTTGGCTGTATCCAGCATCTGTTGTTGTCCTCACGCGGTCCTGACCCGGTCGCCCTGTTCCGGGTCTGTCTGTGGGTGCGGCCCTTGCGCGCCGCACCGGATGATATGCGCGCCAGCAGCGACGCGGTTCGCCAGGTCCGCCCCCGACCGAAAACCGGGGGCAGACCAAACTGCGTTACTTGCAGCCCACCTCAATGTTGTTTTCCTTGGCATAAGCCATGGAATCTTCCTCGATGAGAGGCTGGATCACGTCGCGATCGCTCGGGGCAAAGTCACTGATCAGGTTCCAGGTTTTGCTCGAGGCATCCCACTGGGTCATACCAACCAGGCCGGGGCCACCGTGGTTCTCGCAGGAGACGTTAAAGGACGGGCCGAAATACGGCATACCCAGCGCCGACATGCGCGCCTCGGGCATCTCCAGAGCTTCCATGCCGTCACGCATCATCGCCGGAGTGATGTCATTGGTGCCGTGGATCTCCTGTGCGGTCTTGGCCGCTTCAACGGCCAACATCGCCGCATACATGCCGCGGTTATAGAGCACGTTACCGATCTGATCGCCGGCACCAGCCGCAAGCCCCTTGTCAACGACATGCGTCTGGATGTCATCGAACACCGGGAAGTCACGACCAACACCGTGGAAAGTCACGGCCTTGTATCCATTGGCCTTATCGCCCGCAGCCATCACGTCATGCTCGGCGCCGGACCACCAGACACCGATGAAATTCTCCATCGGATAGCGAATGTTGGCGGCCTCCTGAATGGCAACCTGGTTCATGACACCCCAGCCCCACATGATCACGAAATCCGGGCGATCACGGCGAATTTGCAGCCACTGGGACTTCTGTTCCTGACCGGGGTGATCCACCGGCAGGGTCGACAGGGTGAAGCCGTGCTTCTTGGACAGCTCTTCCAGCGTGCGGATCGGCTCTTTGCCGTAGGCGGAGTTATGGAACAGCAGCGAGATTTTCTTGCCGTTCAGATCACCGCCGTTTTCCTCAAGCAGATAGTTGATGATCCCTGACGCACCATCCCAGTAGTTGGCAGGATAGTTGAAGACATTGCTGAACACTTCGCCATTGGCTGCCGATGTCCGGCCATAGCCCATGGTGTGCAGCGGGATGCCGTCCGCCGTAACTTTCGGGATCAGCTGATAGGTGATGCCGGTGGACAGCGGCTGATAGACCAGCGCGCCTTCGCCTTTGGTCGCCTCATAGCATTCCACACCTTTTTCCGTGTTATAGCCGGTCTCGCATTCGATGACCTTGGCCTTCACACCATTGATGCCGCCGTCACGCTCGTTGACCAGGGTGAAGTAATCCGCATAGCCGTCGGCAAAGGGGATGCCACCGGCGGCATAGGGGCCGGTGCGATAGCTCAGCGACGGGAACACCAGGTCTGCCATCGCAGGGCCAGCGGCCATCATGGCGCCCAGCGCCAGAGTCGTCAGTTTCATTTTCATCGGGTCTCATCCTCCCTTGAATTGTCCGATGTGGGTCGAAACGGGGTTTGATCTTGTTGTTTCCCCGCGGTCTTGCCTGGCTGACCCCGCTTAGTGCGGGAACGGCCAGAGTCTCAGTTTTTCTTTGGCAACGCGCCACAGCTGGGCGATGCCATGCGGTTCGGCGATCAGGAAGATCACGATCAACGCACCAACAATCACCAGCTGAATATGGGCGACGATATCGGTGGGCCAGCCCAGCACATCAACGCCGACAACCTTCAGAACCACCGGCAGCAGCACCAGGAACGCCGCCCCGGCAAAGGAGCCGAAAATCGACCCCAGACCGCCGATGATCACCATGAACAACACCAGGAACGACTTGTTGATGCCAAAGGCCTCGCCGACTTCAACCGCACCAAGATAGACGGAAAAGAACAGCGCGCCGGAGACACCGATAAAGAAGCCCGACACACCAAAGGCCGACAGCTTGGCCTTCAGCGGGTTCACCCCGATGATCTCGGCGGCGATGTCCATGTCACGGATCGCCATCCAGCTGCGCCCAATCGTGCCACGGGTCAGGTTGCGGGCCACCAGTGCGCAAAACGCCAGGAAAATCAGGCTGAACATATAGGTGGCCCAGGCCGGAGCATTGGGGCCGGTGATAAGGATGCCGAACACATCCCGCTCAGGCGCGCTGATCTGGCCGGAGGCCGAGTAGTTGTAGAACCAAGGCACCCGGTTGAATAGCCACACCAGAAAGAACTGCGCCGCCAGTGTCGCCACCGCCAGATAGAACCCCTTGATGCGCAGCGACGGCAGGCCAAAGGCGATACAGACCAGCGAAGTGATCCCGCCCGCCAGCAACACATGAATGAACATGCTCACCTCTGGAAAGGCGGTCATCAGCTTGTAGCAGGCATAGGCCCCCACCGCCATGAAACCACCGGTGCCCAGCGACACCTGACCACAATATCCCACCAGGATATTGAGGCCAATCGCCGCGATCGAATAGATCAGAAACGGCAGCAGAATGGCGTTGGCCCAATAGTCATTTATCACAAAAGGAACCGCCAGAAACGCCAGTGCCAGCACCACATAATAACGGATCCGGTCGAATTTGATCGGGAAGGTCTGGCTGTCATCTTGGTAGGAGGTTTTGAAATCTCCGGCTTCACGATAGAACATGACTCAGATGCTCCCTTCTTGCTGCGCGCGGTTTCTAAGACTCGCGTCGAGTTGATTTGTCTTGCTGGCGTAACCGCTTAACTCGGCAGCACGGGCCAGTCGCAGATAGGCAAGAACCCCGGTAATCAGCCCCGCCGCCGCCAACAGCGATGCTGTGACCATCTGTGCTTCGGAAAACCCTTCGGCGGTCAGCGCCAGATATCCAAAGGCCCAGAACCCGGCCCAGGCAATGACATTGATGATGGCGATCAGCTTCGTCATCGGCCGCCTCCGGCGTTAACCATTTCTTCGGATTTCTGGCTTTCGCCACATTTCGTCCAAATCTTTCTGCCACCTTCATCGTGGGAAAAGTGAGTGGGAACGATGAGTGCAATCTTGCAGGAAATCCGGCAGCTAGAGGCTGCGCGGGACAGGGGAGAGATATCTCCCGAGGAGTTCACAAAGGCCAAGACCCGGCTGTTGAACACGGTCGAGGAGGCAACGGTGCTGCCGCAGGCCAGCCGCCAGCCAGTGGCCCGGACCGCAGCGCGACCTTCAGGCGATGTTGCGCCGGGTGCCTGGGGCATGCTGCTGCTTGCGCTCTGCGCGGCGGCGGCCATGACGGTGCTTGTCGGACAGCTGATCGGCGATCTGACGATAGCCTTCACGCTGGTTGTCACCGTGTTTGCAGCCATCGTCATAGCGGCCTTCCGACGTCTGGAAGGCTGACGGAGCCACCGCGACGCGGTCCCGAAAGATCGGGGCCGCACGCCATGCCAAGGCGCATCAGACCCGTTCAATGATCTTCTCCCCGAACAGACCTTGCGGGCGGAACACCAGGAACAGCAGCGCCAGAACATAGGCAAACCAGTTTTCCGTCGCGCCCCCGACCATCGGGCCGACCATGAATTCGAAAAGTTTTTCGCCTACGCCAATGATCAGCCCGCCAACAATTGCGCCGGGGATCGAGGTGAAGCCGCCCAGCATCAATACCGGTAGGGCCTTCAGCGCGATGAGCGACAGCGAGAACTGCACGCCGGACTTCGTGCCCCACATGATCCCGGCGACCAGCGCGACAAACCCCGCGACAGACCAGACCAGTACCCAGATAAAGTTCAGCGAAATGCCAACCGACAGCGCCGCCTGATGGTCGTCGGCCACCGCCCGCATGGCGCGCCCCTGTTTGGTATATTGCGCAAAGGCCACCAGCCCCGCCACCAGCAGTGCCGCGATGATGGTCGCAACGATGTCGAGATTGTCGATGAAGAAACCATAATCAAAGATCTGATAGGTGGTCTCGTCGATCCACAGGTTGATGCCCTGCGGCAGACCGACGTCCAGCGTCTTGATCTCCGAGCCCCACATCAGATCCGCCACCCCTTCGAGGAAATAGGCAAGTCCAATGGTGGCCATAAAGAGGATGATCGGTTCCTGGCCAACCAGATGGCGCATCACGAATTGCTGAACCATCCAGGCCAGGAGAACCATCACCCCAACCGTCATGACGATCGCCACAAAGGACGGCACGGTCCAGCCAAAATGGGTGACATGCCCGCCAAAGATCGCGTTGATCACATGGGAGAACGGAACCTGCCCGTTCATGATCCCAACCAGAGTCATCGCGGCAAACAATGCCATCACGCCCTGGGCGTAGTTGAAGATCCCCGAGGCCTTGTAGATCAGGACAAACCCCAGCGCGACCAGCGCATAGAGCACTCCAGCCATCAGGCCATTCAGCGTGACCTCCATCGCAAAGACGAGTTGTTCAGGCATCCCGCTCTCCTCCTGCAAGTTTCCTCAAAGAAACTTGCCAAAAATTTTCGAAAATTTTTCCACCCAATCGCTCATCAGTCATGGCTGACCCCCAGATAGGCGTCGATCACATCCTGATTGTTGCGCACTTCCTCGGGCGTGCCGTCGCCGATCTTCTTGCCGTAATCCATCACGACAACCCGGTCGGACAGATCCATAACCACGCCCATGTCGTGTTCGATCAGCGCGATGGTGGTGCCAAACTCGTCGTTCACATCCAGGATAAAGCGGGACATGTCCTCTTTTTCCTCGACGTTCATCCCCGCCATTGGTTCATCCAGCAGCAGCAGCTTTGGCTCCGCCGCCAGCGCCCGCGCCAGCTCAACCCGCTTTTTCAGACCATAAGGCAGCCGTGCCACAGGCGTTTTGCGGATGTGCTGGATCTCAAGAAAGTCGATGATCCGCTCAACCGCCGCCCGGTTTTCGGTCTCCTCGGCCTCCGCCTTGCCACGCCAGATCGCCTGCTGAAGCAGATTGGTCTTCATGAAGTTGAGCCGCCCGGTCATCACGTTGTCCAGCACGCTCATCCCGTCAAACAGCGCGATATTCTGGAATGTCCGGGCGATGCCCTGACGGGCCACCTCGTAGGGGCGCATCTGCGGGCGAGGTTTGCCGCGAAACAGAACTTCGCCTTCCTGTGGGACATAAAAGCCCGAAATCACGTTCAGCATCGAGGATTTGCCCGCACCGTTGGGGCCGATGATAGCCCGGATCTCGCCTTCGCGAATATCAAACGAGATATCCTTGATCGCCACCACGCCGCCAAAGCGCAGGGTGATGTTCTTCATCTCCATCACCACGCCGCCGATCTTGCGCCCGTCCTCGGTGATATAGCCGTCTTCCATATCCTTCACGACACCACGCCTTTCGCCTTGTTGGTTGATGTGCTGTGGCTCCGCGCCGCCGCCGACCGCATCGACGCAGCGCCTGTCATAATCCGTTTCATTGGGCAGCCACCGCTTGTGGGGTCACCGGTACGACCTTGGCATCAATGATATCCAGCGTGGCACTGATCGCGCCCTTGCGGCCATCTTCGTAAGTCACCTCTGTGCGTGTCGAAATCTGTGACGAGCCATCGTAAAGAGCCGCGATGATGTCGGCATATTTGTCTTCGACCACCACACGGCGGACCTTCCGCGTCCGGGTCATTTCGCCGTCATCTGCGTCCAGTTCCTTGTGCAGCACAACAAAGCGATGCACCTGGCAGCCGGACAGCATCCGGTCCTGAGCCACGGACTCATTGACCTTTTCAACATGCTCTTTGATGGATTGCAGAACTTTCGGATGCCCCGCCAGCTCCTGATAGGACGCATAGGCGATATTGTTCCGTTCTGCCCAGTTGCCGACTGCCGTCAGATCGATATTGATGAAGGCAACACAGCGGTCCCTGCCATTGCCGAACAGCACGACCTCCAGAATATCCGGATAGAACTTCAGCTTGTTCTCGACGTATTTGGGCGCAAACATCGCGCCATCCGCCATTTTTCCGACATCCTTGGCACGGTCGATAATGCGCAGATGGCCGCTGCCCTCTTCAAAGAAACCCGCATCACCAGTGGCCACCCAACCCTCGGCATCCTTGGTCGAGGCCGTGGATTCCGGGTTGTTGTAATATTCAACAAAGGTGCCCGGCGACCGATAGAAAATCTCGCCATTCTCGGCGATCCTGATCTCCACATCCGGGGCCGGAACCCCCACCGTATCTGCGCGCACCTCACCATCAGGCTGCACGGTGATGAACACCGTCGCCTCTGTCTGGCCGTAGAGCTGTTTGAGGTTGATGCCCAGACTACGGTAGAAATCAAAGATTTCCGGCCCGATTGCCTCACCCGCAGTGTAGCCGACGCGAATACGGCCATAGCCCAGCGTATCCTTCAACGGACCGTAGACCAGCAGATCGCCCAGCTTGTACTTCAGCCGGTCCATCAGGCCTACCGGACGCCCGTCGAGAATGTCGCCGCCCACCTTTTTTGCATGTGCCAGGAAGTGGTGGAACATCTTGCGCTTCAGCGTGCTCGCGTCTTCCATACGGATCATCACGCTGGTCAGCTGGCCTTCAAAGACACGTGGCGGCGCAAAGAAATAGGTCGGACCGATCTCGCGAAGGTCGGTCATCATCGTTTCGGCGCTTTCGGGACAGTTCACGCAGAAGCCGCACCAATAGGCCTGCCCGATCGAGAAGATGAAATCCCCGACCCATGCCATCGGCAGATAGGACAGGATGTTCTCTCCCGCCGTCAGCCGGTCGAACTCCGCCGAGTTCTTGGCGCTTTCGATCACGTTGCGGTTGGACAGGACGACACCCTTCGGCTTGCCCGTGGTGCCGGAGGTGTAGAGCATGACGCAGGTGCTGTCGTAGGTCAGCTTGGCCTTGCGGGCTTCCAGATCGGGGGCCCATTCGTCGCGCGCCGCGCGGCCCTGATCCTGAACGTGGGAATATTGATGCAGCGCATGGTGATCATATTTGCGCATACCACGCGGATCCAGATAGATGATCTGCTCCAGATTGCTCAGCTCTTCCTGAACCTCGATGACCTTATCGACCTGTTCCTGATCACCCGCGATCACAAACCGCGCACCGCAGTGGCCCAGTACATAGGCCATCTCTTCCGCCACCGCGTCCTGATAGAGCGGCACCGGCACCGCGCCCACGGATTGTGCCGCAACCATCGCCCAGTAGAGATACGGACGGTTGCGCCCGATGATGGCGATAAAGTCGCCTTCGTTGACGCCCAGATTGATCAACCCAAGCGCCAGCGCCTCGATCTCCTTCTGGGTCTCGGACCAGGTCCAGCATTGCCAGATGCCGAATTCCTTTTCCCGATAGGCTTGGCGATCGCCAAACTGCGCCGCATTGCGTTCAAGCAGCGCCGGCAGGGACATCATCCCTGCGGCACCCGACTGCGTCTGAGCCACGTTCTTTCTCCTCCCCTTTCCGACCCATGCGGCCGGACTGATCGCTAACCGCGATTCTGATCCCGATTAGGGACGGCCTCATGCTATTGCGTCAACTTTTTCCTGAAGTTTTCCCAAATCTTACGAATTGTAACAGCCGTTCGCCCAGCGAACGCAGATCGTCCCACCGGGGCCCCCTGTCGCAGGCTAAGCTCTTTGCGCAGGCCCGTCGGGATGCTAGCCATGCGGCGGGGAGACAGCATGAACCGATCCGAGAAACACCGCGCCACAATGACCACCGCCGGGCTCAACCTGATTGCCCAGGCGATGTCGATCTATGACAGCGAGCTGCGCCTGGTGGTGTGCAATCAGCGTTTTCAGGAGATGTTCGACCTGCCCGATGCGTTGATCACCCCGGGTGCACGCTTTGACGAGACGATCCGGCATATTGCCACCAGCGGTGAATATGGACCGGTCGATGATATCGAGGGGTTCGTGCAGCAGCGCGTTGATCAGGCGCTGGATTTCGTGCCCCATTATCTGGAACGCGAACGCGCCAACGGTCAGGTGATCTCTATCGAAGGGGCACCTCTGCCTCAGGGGGGCTGGGTCACGGTCTACACCGACATCACCCGGACCAAGCGAATTGAACAGCTGTTGCGGGCCCGGTCCGAGGAAATGTCCGATCAGCTGATCGCCCATACCGAAGAGCTGTCAGCCACCAACCGCAAACTGGCCGCGACGATCACCGCACTGGAAGAGGCGAAGCGTCAGCTCACGGAGATGGAAGCGCGCACCCGCCTGACGACCGAGATGATGCCCGCCCATATCGCCCATGTCGACGCCGAGGGCTATTACACCTATACTAACCGGCGCCTCAGTTCGGTGTTTCCCAGCCGTCCGTCCGAAATCCTCGGCACGCATATCGCAGAGGCGCTCGGCGCGGCCGCCTATGACAAGATTGCACCGCATCTGATGGCGGCCTACCAGGGCGAAAGCCCGGTGTTCGAGTTCACTGAAAGCCATGACAGCCGCCGGATCCGGGTGGCCTTCACCCCCGATGACACCGGCGGCGTCTTTATCCTGTCGATGGATGTGACCGAGGAAACTCAGACCCGCGTTGCCCTGCAACAGGCCCGTCGCCGCGAAATGGCCGCTCAGATGACCAGCGGGCTGGCGCATGATTTCTCGAACCTCCTGACCATCATCCTCGGGATGCAGGGCAAACTGGCGAAATCCGATCTGACCCCGGAGGCGGCCGATCTGGTTCAGGCCACGCTCTCCGCTGCCCGCCGTGGCGGGCGCCTCCTCAACCGTATTGCCGAGATGACAGGACACCGCAGCCTGCGTCCGCGCGCCACCGATCTGCACGGCCTTCTGCAAGAGCTGAAGGTGCTGGCGACGCCTTCGCTGCCGCAGGGCATGGGCCTCAGCATCGTGGATCACACGCCGGATGTGCGACTGCTGCTGGATCCGGGCAAACTGCAGGATGCCCTTTTGAACCTTATTCTGAACGCACGTGACGCCTGCGGCAGTCAGGGTCAGATCACTGTCAGCGCCCACGTCGTCGGACAAACCTGGCTTGAACTCAGCGTTACCGACACCGGACCGGGCTTTTCCAAAACCGCGCTGGAGAAGGCATTGAACCCTTTCTTCACCACCAAGGGCGGCGAAGGATCAGGTCTGGGCCTGCCGATGGTCTACGATATGGCCAAATCCACCGGTGGGGACATGCGGATCGGCAATACCGTTTCCGGTGCCAGCGTGACCTTGCGCATTCCATACCGCCTGGCCCCTGATGCTGCTGGCGGGCTGGCACTGCTGGTGGAGGACAGCGAGGAGCTGCGCGCCACCTTCCGCGATATGCTGATAGATCTCGGCTATGCGGTGGTTGAGGCCACAAGCGTGGACGAGGCCTGCGCGCTGACCGCAGATATCGATGGCATCTCTCTGGTCCTGTCGGATATCAAGCTGCAGGGCAGCGCCACCGGGATCGACCTGGTCGACCGCTTGCAGGGCTCTCGCCTGCCCTGCATTCTGATGACGTCCCTGCCGACCAGCGATCCTCTGTTCCGCATGGCGCTGAAACGTTGCCCGGTGTTGCAGAAACCCTTTACCACTCATCAGCTTTCAGCGCTGATCAAATCGGAACCCGCCGCATGAGCCGACCCCTGATCACCATTCTTGACGACGAGCCGGAGATCCGCCGCATCCTGACCGACACGCTGGAGGAAGCCGGATTTCGCACCCAGAGCTTTGCCCGCGCCCGCGAATTTGAGGCCTCTCTCAACCGGGTGACTCCCGATGTCTGCCTTGTCGATCTCTCGCTGCCCGATACCGATGGGCTGGCGCTGGTGCATCGCCTCGCGCTGGAACAGGGGGCGGCCGTGATCATCATTTCTGGACGCGCACAGGTACAGGACCGTGTTACCGGGCTGGAGCTCGGGGCAGATGATTACATTACCAAACCCTTTGACCCGGCCGAGGTGGTGGCGCGCATCCGCGCCCGGCTGCGCGGGGGCCCCCGCACCGCGGCAACCACGGGAAACAGCGCCTCGTTTTCCGGCTGGACCGCGCATTTCGATCGCTACATACTTGAAGACGACAGCGGCGCAGAGACCCCGTTTTCACATGCCGAGGGCGAGGTGCTGCGGCTGTTCCTGGAAAGCCCGAAACGGCTGATTTCCCGCGCCCAGATGCAAGAAAGCCTCGGCGGTGGTGCTGGCGAAAGCTTTGATCGGGCCATGGATGTGCGCATCTCGCGATTGCGCACCAAGCTGCGCGAAGACCCGAAGAACCCGCGCCTGATCAAGACGATCTACGGCGCCGGCTATATCTTCCTCGGCGATGTCAGCTGGCTCTGATCACGCCGCCGCCGGCTCGAAATCCAGCCGCCAAGCTCTGGGAATACTCCGGCCAAGCTCGGACTGGACGCAGCGAATCGACGGCGATATGATTCGGGTATGGCTACCTGTCTGCTCTATCGCCAACACCCGGCGCGGGTCCCGCGCTTCTATCGGATCGAACTTGCGATGAACCTCTTCGCTGAAGTCTCCGTTCTCAGGGAATGGGGGGTGGCCGGCGGCAGCGGGCAGAGCGCCATCAATATCTACGGCAACCTGCGCGAAGCCTCGATCGCGGCGGATCAGCACCGCAAACGGATGCTGAAACGGGGCTATGACCGCGCCTGATCTGCGATAAGCCATCGCATACCGCCGTCGCCCATCAGCTCAAGATCCCCTTTCACCCACCGTACAGCGCGCCGGTTTACGGCGGCCCAATTCCCCGCGCGCCCATTGCGCAACAGCTATAAAACAAGGTC
Organism: Phaeobacter sp. JH204B; assembly: GCF_048055755.1. Classification (NCBI taxonomy): domain Bacteria; kingdom Pseudomonadati; phylum Pseudomonadota; class Alphaproteobacteria; order Rhodobacterales; family Roseobacteraceae; genus Phaeobacter; species Phaeobacter sp. JH204B. Next base: position 153,698 of record NZ_JAYMXF010000010.1, on the reverse strand, counting down.
TTTTGTGTGGTTCTTCGTTAAGCTTTTGTTCGTTTGTTTCGCACGCGAAACATTTGGTCCGAACCGGACCAAATTTGCCTGTCACCGTGCCGCCCTACTGGATTGGATCCGAAATCGACAACTGGCCCTTTCCACCGTTGGAAAGCTTGCTTAAGACTTGCCCGGACGCAAAGGAACACGCCATGACGCATATCACGCTGATCCGCCACGGACAGGCCAACACCAGCGCCCGCGACGAAGCGAGCTATGACCGGTTGAGCGATCTGGGCCATCAGCAGGCACGCTGGCTTGGCGCGCATCTGAGCGAGACGCGCGCGCATTACACCCGCGTCTATTGCGGCACGCTGACCCGCCATCTGCAAACCGCGACTGCCATGGGGCTTGAAAACGTGGTGCAGGATCCGCGACTGAACGAAATGGAATACTTCAATCTGGCCGAGGCGATGCAGGCCCAGCACGGGCTGAAGATCCCGACCGAACGGGAAGGGTTCATCGAGCACATGCCCAAGGTTTTCTCCGCCTGGGCTGCGGATGAGATCACCAACCCGCCAGAAAGCTGGCGAGACTTTGAAACCCGCACTCGCTCCGCCTTGGCCGAGATCTCCGCAGGCGACGGGCCGGCCCTGGTGGTTACATCCGGCGGGCTGATCGCGATGGCCATGCGGCAGGCGATGGGGCTGGATACCACCGGAATGGCGCGCATGGCGCTCGCGATCATGAACAGTTCGATGCACCGGCTGCACGCGATCGGCGGTCAGCTGAGCCCGGTGCTGTTCAACGCGGTGCCCCATCTGGAAGCCCCGGATCGGCATTACGCACAGACCCATCTGTAGGCCCGACATCCGACCGGGGACCGCACTATCTGAGGGAGGGACAGGATGATGCAGCTCTATTATGCACCCAGGACGATTTCGGTAGCCGTCGCCATCGCTCTGGAAGAGTCCGGACTGGACTACGAGCCGATCCGTATTGACTTCGCAACCAAGGAACAGCTTGGCACCGCCTATGCCCAGATCAACCCCAAGGGCCGTGTCCCGGCGCTGGTGGTGGATGGCGGCATCCTGACGGAAACCGGCGCCTTGCTGGAATATGTGGCCGGTATGGCCCCCGATGCCGCTCTGCGCCCCCGCGAGGCGGTCCTGCTGGCCCGCATGCGTGAGGTGATGTTCTATCTCGCCTCCACCATGCATGTGAACCACGCCCATAAACTGCGCGGAAGCCGCTGGGCCAGCAAGACTTCCAGCTTCAAGGACATGCAGGCCAAGGTGCCACAGACCATGGCCGCCTCCTGCGACTATATCAGCCAGTTCGGACTGCGCGGCCCTTACGTGCTGGGCGACACCATTAGCCTGGCGGATTGCTATCTCTATGTGATCTGCACCTGGCTGGAGGGCGACGGCGTGACCCTCGCCAACTACCCGAAAATTCAGACCTTCATGGCGGCTATGGAACAGCGTGACTCGGTGCACGCGGTGACCGCCAAGGGCATGCTGTAAAGGACAAGACATGACACATCTATGGGTACGGGCCGAACAGCGCCCGAATGAAGAACGGGTTGGCCTGACGCCGGAAGGTGCCAGAGCGCTCATCGACGCCGGGCTGAAGGTCACGGTCGAGGAAAGCACGGTCCGCGCCATCCCGTTGCAGGGCTACATTGACGCCGGCTGCGAGATCGCGGCAGAGAACAGCTGGCCCGACGCCCCCCGCGACGCCATCATCTTCGGCCTGAAAGAACTGCCCGAAGATGGCACTCCGCTGCCGCACCGCCACATCATGTTCGGACATGCCTACAAGGGGCAGCACTCCGGCAAAGCGCTTCTTGAACGGTTCCAGGCCGGCGGCGGCACGCTATACGATCTGGAATATCTGGTCGATGAAAGTGGCCGCCGGGTTGCGGCCTTCGGCTATTGGGCCGGCTATGCCGGTGCGGCCGTCACGCTGAAAACCTGGGCCGCGCAGCAGCGCGGTGAGCTCTGCGGCCCGGTTGGCGTCTACGAGGGCAAGGATGCGCTGCTTGCCGAGCTGAGCGCAGAGCTGGATGGTCTGAAAACCGACCGCCCCTCGGCCATCGTCATTGGCGCCCTAGGCCGGGTCGGCACCGGGGCCGCCGATCTCTGCGAGGCGATGGGTGTCGCGGTCACCAAATGGGATATGGCAGAAACCGCCAGCGGCGGCCCTTTCCCCGAAATTCTGGCCCATGATCTCTTTCTCAACTGCATCTTCGCACGCCCCGGCACGCCGGTCTTCGTCCCGCAAGAGGCGCTGACCGCTGATCGTCGGCTGACCGCCATCGGCGATGTCGCCTGCGATCCTGATAGCGACTACAACCCGGTTCCTGTCTATGACCGCGCCACCACATGGAAGGCCCCTGCCCTGCGGGTCGCCCAGGATCCCGTACTGGACGTCATGGCGATTGATAACCTGCCTTCGATGCTGCCGGTCGAAAGCTCCGAAGACTATGCAGCCCAGCTGCTGCCCTCCCTGCTGACCCTTACCGATCTTGCCAGTGGCGTCTGGGGCCGGGCGGAAACCACCTTCAAGGACCATCTTCCGGGCTGACCATCGCCGGAACCAAACAACGGAGACTGACAATGACAATCCATTGGTGCGGCACCGGCCTGTCCGCAATCCCTGGCCTGCGCCGCCTGCTTGAGGCGGGCCATGACGTCGCGGTCTGGAACCGCACTCCCGATAAGGCGCGCGATGCAATCGGCGATCTGACAACCAATATCCATGCCTTCAGCCTTGCCAATCTGGGCCAGATGCTCAGCCCCAGGGATGTGATCGTCTCGATGCTGCCCGGTGACTGGCATGTGCCGCTGGCTGAGCTGGCAATTGAGCATGGCGCCCATTTCGTGTCGTCCTCTTACATCGCCCCGGAGATGCGCGCGCTGGACCAGCGGGCAAAGGACGCCGCTGTCTGCCTGATCAACGAGGTTGGCCTCGACCCAGGCATCGACCACCTGATGGCCCATGCGCTGGTTGCCGACTATAAGGCCTCCAAGGCCTTCGATGCGGACAATGAGATCAGCTTTATCTCCTACTGCGGCGGCATCCCCAAGACACCGAACCCGTTCCGCTACAAATTCAGCTGGTCGCCGCTCGGCGTGCTGAAGGCGCTGCGCTCCCCGTCGAAGTCGATCCGCGATTTCAAGGCGCTGGACGTCGCCCGCCCCTGGGATGCGATCTCCTCCTACGAGGCACCGCTGCCCGCATCCGAAAGCTTCGAAGTCTATCCGAACCGCGACTCGCTCCCTTTCATGGCGCAGTATGAATTCGGCGCGGACTGGAAGGTAAAAGAATTCGTTCGCGGCACCCTGCGCCTCAACGGCTGGGCCGATGCCTGGGCGGATGTCTTCAAGGAGGTCGAGACACTATCGGGGCCCGAAGGCGATGCCCGGCTCAAGGAAATGTCGGATCAATTCTGGGCAGAGAATGCCTATGACGACGGTGAGCCAGACCGCGTGGTGCTTTGCGTCGGGCTGAAAGCCGAAAAAGACGGTGCCGAAGTCTGGCACAAGACCTATGTGATGGATGCCTGGGGTGACGAACGCGGCACGGCGATGGCGCGGCTGGTCTCCTACCCGGTGTCCTTCGCCATCGAGGCTGCCATCAACGGCAAAATCGCTCCCGGCGTCAGCGCCGCGCCCAGCGACGCCGATCTGGTGGATCAGTGGATGGGTAAGATCGGTGCGCTGGCCCAGCATCTCGAGGTGGTCGACAGCACGTCTTGAACCCACGCCCCGGCTACCGACTGCGCGGAAGATAGCCATCTTCTGGCCCCAAATATCCCGGGGTCCGGGGCAGGGCCCCGGCGCGACAGGCCATGCGGGCGCCACACCTCGGCGCCCCCTGCCATACCGATCTGCTATCGCAACCCGTCAGCGGAACGCTCAGCGCCCGATGACATCCTCTTCGACGCTCTGAACATCAATCCCCAGCGCGTCCAAGCCGGATTCCAGATTATCCGCCAGATGTGGTGTCCCGATCAGGTAATCCGCAGTCGGCGTGGTCGCCTCCTGCTGAGCGGTTGCGATGGCCTCCTCCAGATCGTCGGCGACGAAACTGCCTCGGCCAATCCACATGATCGCAACCAGCTCGGCCTGCTCATCCTCGCCCATGCGGTCGATAAACGCCCTGAGTTCCCCCTCGGCGCGCGATAGCTCGCGCGCCATCATGGCCACTTGCGCCACCTTTCGGGCACTGATCTCCAGCATGGGCTCGTCCTCCATTGTCCGCGCTGTTCATGAGGATCAGACCCCATTGCCGCGTGGCTGTCCTTGATCTGGGGCAAGAACCGCAGAAGCCGCCAGACCGCGCCCCCGGGGAGGCCGGCGCGCGACGGATCAGCTGTCTTTGGCGTAGATCTCGATCAGCCTGCTGCGCCCGCGCAACGTCACCGGCGCCAGGGCAACCCAACGCTGGCGCGCGGGGGCGATACCTGCGATCTCAAACGTAACAGCTGAGGCAATGATGGTCAGCGGAACGGTCTTGCTGTGCTGCTCGAGGCGGGAGGCGGTGTTGACCGCATCTCCAAAGACCGAATATTCCAGCCTCGCCGCATTGCCGACAACACCAGAAAACACCTCACCTGCGTGAACGCCGATGCCAATGTCCACCGGCGGCTCGCCCGCAGCGACGCGCCGGTCCGACCAGCGGTGAATGGCCTCGCTCAGCGTCGCCGCACAGGCCAGAGCCCGGGCGGCGCCATTTGCGCCGCCGCGCGCCACAGGCGCATCATCAAACAGCAGCATTGCCGCATCGCCCATATATTTGTCGATCATTCCGCCATGCCGGGTGGCGCTGAATTCCACCTCATTGCGGAATGCGGTGATGAAATCTCCGACCTCCTGCGGATCACGTGATTCCGACCAGCGGGTAAAGCCGCGGATATCGACAAACATCACGGCCATCGGCTGGCGCTGGCCCTGTTGCAGCGCCGAAAGCCCGCCATCCGCGAGCTGATCGGCCACCTGCGCCGGCAGATAGCGGGTCAGGTTGGCACGCGCCTCGGCCGCCGTCAGCTCCCGGTAAAACAATCGCCGCATCCGCGCAGCCGCCACAACCATGACCAATCCGGCCAGCAGGATCATTGTCAGCTTCATCACGTTTGCCGGGCTGTCCAGCACGCTGTACAGACTGCCCATCTGCCCCACATCCAGCCGGGTCACCGGCCAGAAGATCAGGATCCCCAGCCCACCGGTCAGCAGAACCGTCGTATACAGCTGCAGGCGCGGGTCCATCCGCATGACACCGTAGGCCAGCACCAGCGGAACCAGCCAGGCCGGCGGCAGCAGAAGCGCCACGCCTCCGGGGTAGTTGCTGTTCTCAAGGCTGAACCAGACATTGAAGAGCAGAAAGGCACAGTCCGCCGTCACGCTAATCCAGGACATCCAGGGCCGGAACCACCCGAATGTCGTCGCAGCAAAGGTAACGATACCGAGGGTCAGATAGGCAAACATCGTCAATAGCGCAAACAGCAGCTGACGATGCAGGAAGGGCGCCAGAGAGCTGAAGTCCACCCCCGACATCGTCACCACGAATACGGCAAACAGGCCCAGCGTCACCGCGATCCGCAGAACCGACACCAGCCGCTCTGCCGCGATTGAGGCCGTGTTCAGCAGGGGAGCGATGGTGGTCTGTTGCATCAGCTATCGGAACGCCCCAGCGGAACGACATTCACCGGATCGGGGGGCTGACCGATGCCAGCTGATGTCGGGGCAATTTCTTCAAAGTCGAAGTTGTCCAGCCGCTGCGCCCGGCGTCCGGCCTTGTCAGCGCTGATCTTGATCTCCGCGATGTCCTTTGCCGCCATGCCGAAATGGCGGTCCAGATTACCCACCCGGTCGCCCAGACGTTCGACATCCTTATGCAGAAGTCCCAGCTCGCTGCGGATCGCGCCGGCCTGTTCGCGCATCCGCGCATCCTTGAGAATGGCGCGCATCGTGTTCAGCGTGGCCATGCAGGTGGTTGGCGAAACGATCCAGACCTTGGCGGAGAAGCCCTCACGCACAATGTCGGAAAAATTGGCATGGAGTTCGGCATAAACAGCCTCGGAGGGCAGGAACATCAGCGCGCCATCCGCCGTTTCGCCCTCCAGTATGTATTTCTCTGAAATCGCCCGGATGTGGCCCCGCAATGCCGCCTTCAGCTGGCGCGAGGCGCTGGCGCGCTGCTCCGGGGTCTCGGCGTTGCGCAGCGCCTCATAGGGTTCCAGCGGAAATTTGCTGTCGATCACGATCGGACCGGGGGGATTGGGCAGATGGATCAGGCAATCGGCGCGCTTGCCGTTGCTCAGCGTGTGCTGAAAGGCATAGCTGTCAGAGGGCAGCGCCTTGGAGACGATATCATTCAGCTGGATTTCACCAAAAGCGCCGCGCGTCTGCTTGTTTGCCAGGATGTCCTGAAGCCCCAGGACATCACCCGACAGCTTCGTGATATTGTCCTGCGCCTTGTCAATCACCGCCAGCCGCTCCTGCAATTGAGTGAGCGAGGTGACGGTGCGTTTGGTCGACCCGTGCAGGCTCTCCTGCAAGCGCTCCTGCATCTCGGCCAGCGCGCGGGCCTGCCGCAGCGCGTTGTCGGAGAGACGGTCGTTGACCTGCTGCTGCACAGCGCCGAGCCGGGTCTCAACGGTCTGGATCATCTGCATCTGCGCGTTGGCCTGCGCGTCGGAGACATGCTGTAGCCCGCCGCGCAACTGCTGAACGCTTTGTCCCAGATGAGCCATCTGCTGTGCGATCGGGTCCATGCTCGCGGCAGCGCGTGCATGGCTGCGCAGCAGCATGACGAGCCCCACCATCATCAGACCACCAATCCCCAGAAGCACCAGCATCTGCGGCTCTGCGCGCTCCAGAAAGAGCAGGACCGACTCCATCAGCTCCGCCCGAACAGACGTTCGATATCGGCCAGTTTCAGCTCGACATAGGTGGGACGCCCGTGGTTGCACTGTCCGGAATGCGGCGTTGCTTCCATTTCGCGCAGCAGGGCGTTCATTTCCTCGCCGCGCATCCAGCGGCCCGAGCGGATGGACCCATGGCAGGCAACCCGGCTGAGGATGGCTTCGATCTTGGCCTGAACCAGCTGGCTTTCGCCCTGATCATCCAGCTCATCAAGGATATCGCGCACCATCGCCGCGGCATTGACAGTGCCGAGTATGGCCGGGGTTTCACGCACAGCGATGGCGCCGCCACCGAAGGCTTCGATGCCCAGACCAAAGCGGCCCAGATCATCGGCCACCCCCAGGATACGGGCACAATCCCCCTCGCTAAGCTCGACGATCTCGGGGATCAGCATGGCCTGCGCAGCTACGCCGGTCTCGGCCATCTGGCGTTTCAGCTTCTCGTAGACCAGCCGTTCATGGGCGGCGTGCTGATCGACGATCACCATACCGTCGGCAGTCTGGGCAATGATGTAGTTCTCATGCACCTGCCCGCGTGCGGCACCAAGCGGCAGATGCTCGGCCCCGGGCGCGGAGGTTTCGGGTCTGTCCGACGGCTGACCCGGGGCCATCGCACCTTTGGGCGCCTCTGTCACACGGCCGCTATAGGCGCTGGCCAGCTCAGCAAAGCCGGGCGACACCGATTGCGCCGGATGAGCGGGAGCAGGTGCGAAGCTCTCTGGTTGCTGGGCTGCATAAGAAAGGCTGCGCGCGCCCATTGACGGCCGATCCATCTGGTAGATCCGCGGGCCGCCAGCGCCGGCCGGATCTGACGAAGTGGCTTCTGGACGCATCGCCCCCAGGGTCGCGCCCGCAACCGTGGACGAGGCCCGATGACCGGCCTCCGCCAGCGCATGGCGCAGCGCTGAGACGATCAGACCCCGCGCTACACCGGGATCGCGAAACCGGACCTCGGACTTCGCGGGGTGGACGTTCACATCAACCAGCGCCGGATCGCAGTCCAGAAACAGCGCCGCTGCCGGGTGGCGGTCGCGGCTGAGAAAATCGAAATAAGCCGCCCTGAGGGCACCGGTCAGCATCTTGTCCTTAACCGGTCGGGTGTTCACAAAGAGGAACTGCGCCACCGCGGCGCCCCGCGAATAGGTCGGCAAGGCCGCATAGCCAAAAAGCCGGACCCCCTCTCGGGTGGCATCAATCTTGAGCGCGTTTTCCGCAAATTCGCGCCCCAGAACCGTCGTGAGCCGCCCGTGCAGCGCATCGAAAAGATCACCCGACAGCGGGTCCGCGCGAAAGGTCACCCGCCCCTCACCGCCGCCGGAGACATCACGCAAGGTAAAGCCAACCGATGGTTCCGCCATCGCCAGCCGCTTGATGACGTCGCCAATGGCCTGCGTCTCGGCGCGGTCGCTGCGCATGAACTTCAGCCGGGCGGGCGTGGCGTAGAACAGATCCCGCAGCTCAACCACGGTGCCTGCGCGCAGGGCGGCAGGTTTCACCGGCTCCATCTGGCCACCGGCGACGCGAATCCTCGCGGCCTCGTGTCCCTTGGCGCGGCTGGTAATGCTCAACCGTCCGACAGCGCCGAGCGATGGCAGCGCCTCACCGCGAAAGCCGAAGGTATGGATGTTCAGCAGGTCAGATCCGTCGATCTTGGAGGTGGCATGTCTCGACAGCGCCAGCGGCAGATCTGCGGGTGCCATGCCGCAGCCATCATCGGTCACCCGGATCAGCGTCTTGCCACCATCCGCGATGTCGATGGTGATCCGAGAGGCCCCCGCATCAATGGCGTTTTCCACCAGTTCCTTGACCGCCGAAGCAGGGCGTTCGACCACTTCTCCCGCAGCGATGCGGTTGATCGCACTGTCATCAAGCTGCCGGATGATCGGTTGTGAACTGTCGCTGATTTGGGGGTCTGCATATGCCATGCCGCAATATTTAGCATGCCGCCGCGCGATTCTTCCAGCCGCAATCCGTCCTGTCGGGCGCGGTCAGCGGCCTGTTGATCAGACCCCTGCTGGTGCCCCGGCCCGGTGACGGCACGGGCCGAACCGTGCCGCAATCGCCAGCAACAGACCCGAAACCGTTGCGATCATCCCGGCGGCGCTTACGGCGTCCGCAGCGCCAAGCCAGAGCGGGCCATAGCCCGCCAGGACATAGCCGACAACCGCTGAAATCACAGCAAACCCGACGCTCCACCCCAGCTGACCCTCCAGTTGGTTCGACATCATCCGCGCAGCGGCCGGCGGGCAGATGAACATCGCGATCACGATGATCGACCCCACCGCATCAAAGGCCGCAACGGCGGCGATTGCAGCAGTGATCACCAACCCCAGCCCCAACAGATCGGTGCGGATACCCAGCGTGCGGGCAAACCCCTCATCAAAGGTCGCAATCTTAAGAGGGCGCCAGAACAGAGCGATAAAGACGGTGACCCCGATCAAGGTCAGCCCCATGCGCAACAGCTCGGTCGGCAAATAGCTGAGCGCCACCGGATCCAGCAGCGATTCCCAGCCGGTGGCATCAAGCCAGATCAGGCTTTCGAGATTGCCGTAGAGCGCGTGTTCCACATCCAGATGAACCGCCGATGTATCGGTCTGCTCCAGCAGCAATACACCGCCTGCGAACATGGTGGTGAAGACCACGCCCATGGCGGCCCCCGGCTCGATCCGGCCAAGGCGGCGGATCAGTTCGATCACAACCACGGCAACGATGGCAGCTCCAGCAGCCCCCAGCATCATCGGACCCGCTGCGATCACCCCGGTCAGGAGGAAAGCAACAACGATACCCGGTAGAACAACGTGGCTGATGGCATCGCCAATCAGCGCCTGCCGACGCAGCAGCAGGAAATTCCCCGGCAGCGCACAGGCGACGGCGGCAAAGACACCGATCAGCAGAGGTGTCAGGGACAACGGGACAAATTCAGCGCCGCTCATGGCAGAACCTCACGGGGGCCGCCCATGCGGCGGTCAATGTCGGAAATCTGGTCGGCAGTCAGAACTGTCTCTATCTCGCGCAGCCCATCATATAGCGCCGCTGCCGCCTCATGTGTCTGGTCGCTGCGCACCAGCGCCCAGCGATGTTCGTCTCGCAGCGCCTTGGCGGCGCGGGCGCGGCCCTGTTCCGTGGGCACCCCATCGGCGCGTAAGAGGCCACGCTGGCGCAGCAATCGCAGGGTCAGCGGCTCATAGATCACCTGATCCTGCGCCAATGCCAGCAGCCCCTGGCGCAGATGGACCCGGCGCTGAAACCGCCGATGGCGCAGCACAGCCGCCAGCACCCCGCGATTGGGAGCCAGCAGAAGCGACAGCGCAAAGAGGCCAAAGCTCATCAGGACGATGATAGGTCCGGTGGGCAGGTTCGGCGCCGATGAAGATACCGCCGCACCAAGATAGGCTGACAGCCCGCCGGCACCGCCAGCCAGCAGCACCACCAGATCGGACCGCTCGGTCCAGAACCGGGCGGTGACGGCCGGGATGATCAGCAGCGCCACGATCAGGATCAGGCCGACGATTTTCAGCCCGACAACGGTGACAGCCATCACCAGCCCCATCATCATCATGTCGATACGGGAGACGGAGACACCCTGTGACGCGGCGTACTCAGGGTCAAAGGCCACCAGGGTCATCGGGCGCCGCAGCAGCAGGATCAACAGCAGCGTGGCCGCGCCACCTCCCGCAATCACCAGCGCATCGTTCCACAACATGCCTGCCGTAGAGCCAAGCAGGAACCCCTCCAGCCCGGCCTGACGGCCCACCCCCAGCGTCTGGATCACAGTCAGGATCACGATGCCGAACCCGAAGAACACGGAGAGCACGGCGCCAATCGCGGCGTCCTCGGCCAGACGGGTACGGCGGGTCAGCCAGTTGAGGCACCACAGCCCGGCCATCGCCGAGAGTGCCGACCCAAGGAGCAGACCGGCCAGATTGCGACCATCGCCGCCAAGCGCGACCATTACCAGAAAGGCAAGCCCGACACCGGGCAAGGTGGCATGGCTGATGGCATCGCTGACCAGCGCCCGTTTGCGCAGGAAAAGGAAGGTTCCGGTGATGCCGGCGGCGATGCCAAGCAATGTGGCGCCAATTGCGACCAGCGTCGCATTATAGCCCATTTGCAGCAGCAGGGCGTCCCAAAGCATCAGAATGGCCCGCCGCTCTGTGGGAGAATAGATCCCGGTGCCACGGCCAGCTGGTCAACCTGCGCAGTGGCCAACCGTCCGCCATAGGCGCTTTGCAGGGTTTCGGCGGTAAAGGCCTGTGCAACCGGACCCTCTGCGACTTTGCGTGTGTTGATCAGGAAGACATTGTCGAAATACTCGCCGACGGTGGCAAGATCGTGATGCACCACAACCACCGTCCTACCATCTGCGCGCAGCTGTTTCAGCACCGCGATAATGGCCTTCTCGGTCGCGGCATCGACACCGGCAAAGGGTTCGTCCAGCAGATAAAGATCTGCCCCCTGAGCCAGCGCCCGCGCCAGAAAGACCCGTTGCTGCTGGCCCCCGGACAGCTGGCCAATCTGGCGGGTGGCGAAATCGCCCATCCCGACACGGTCCAGGCAGGCCTGCGCCTCGGTGCGATGGCGTCCGGTGATGCGGCCCAGCAGGCCCAGCTCGCGGTAGAGCCCCATCATTACAACGTCAATCACCCGTGTCGGGAAATCCCAGTCGACGCTGGCCCGTTGCGGGACATAGGCAATGCGGGCCCGTTGGCTGTCCAGCGGCTTGCCAAAGACCTGCACCCGCCCTGAAACCGGCGGCACGATGCCAAGCGCGGCCTTCAGCAAGGTCGATTTACCAGCTCCATTCGGGCCGATGATGGCCGTCATCCGTCCCGGCTCCACTGTCATATCGACAGAGAAAACGGCTGGCTTCTCGCCGTAGGTTACGGTCAGCCCCCTGATGGCCAGCGGCGACCTGTCAAGGCTGTGGGTGATTCCCTCAGCGGCAGTGGGCGCGCCATTGTCGCGGGCCAGTTCCACGCTCATCTCATCGGTTCCCTTCAAAATCCGGCACCGGACAGGCGGCCGGACATGCCCTTAGGTGGCACCTTGGCGCCAAGAGCAGCCGCGATAGTGGTCATATTATGATCCAGCATCCCGACATAGGTGCCCTCATAGCTGCCATCGGCGCCCATCGCGTCGGAGAACAGCTCTCCGCCGATGCGAACCTCATGGCCTTGCGCCGCTGCCCCTTCGATCAGGGCACGCATCGAACGATCCGAAACCGAGCTTTCGACAAAGACGGCAGAGATCTGACGCGCCACCAGCATATCGACCAGCGCGCCAATGCGATTGAGGCCGGCTTCGGATTGGGTGGAGATGCCTTGAATGCCCAGCACCTCAAACCCGAAGTCACGGCCAAAATACCCAAAGGCATCATGCGCCGTGACCAGCACCCGATTTTCGACCGGCACCTGGGCCAGGATGTCGTTGCCGTAGGCGATGAGCTGATCCAGCTCTGCCAGATGCGCCGCTGCATTGGCGGCAAAAAGATCGGCCTGATCCGGACGCGCATCACTCAGCGCCGCCTGAACCTCTGCGACCATGTCCTTCCACAGGGCCGGGGTCATCCAGACATGGGGGTCATATTTATCTGCATAGGCGTCATGGCCGCGCAGCTTGTCCTTGTCCAGACCGTCGGCGACGGCAACCACCGTGCGTTTGCGCGCCAGATCGTGGAAGAACTCTTCCATCTGTGCCTCAAGATAGAGACCGTGCCACAGCACCAGATCTGCACGGGTCATCGCCACGATATCGGACCGTGTCTGCCGATAGGCGTGCGGGTCTACCCCGGGTCCCATCAGGGCGCGCACCTCGACTGCATCACCGCCAACCTGGCGGGCGGCATCGGCGATCATGCCAGTTGTTGCCACCACTTTCAGCGGGGCATCCGCCCGCGCAGCAGAGCCGTTTGAGCCGCCGAACGTCGCGGCAACGAGCCCGGCAAAGGCCATCACAGCAGCCAGCACCAGCTTGTGGGCGATCTTCATTGATGTGCTGAGCTTCGAACGCATGGAGCTGATCCTCTGATTGTCATCTGACATCAATAAGAGCGCTCAGCGATGTCCTGTCAATGAAAATGCGACTTATTCGCAAGAAGAAATGAGAATGGTTCGCAAAAATAGATAATTTTTGTCCAAACAGTCAAAATTTTACCCCAGACAACCCTGCCCTTGCTTGCCAAGCTTGGGTGGTCGTGCGATTTTCGCACCGAACTCGAATGAGGATTCCCGGCATGGAAAGCCAAATTGCAGAGCACACCGCGCAGCTGCCGCAGGTGGGCGAACCGCGTAACCCCGGCATGGAGCTGGATCTGGACTGGGCGCTTGGGGTTGAGGCAAACACCTCCGCCATCGAACGTCGCTGTGCCACGCTGCCAGGTCGGCGCAGCGTCAAGAAAGACTATCAGGCGGCCTGGCTGCTGAAGGCGATCACGCTGATTGACCTGACCACACTCTCCGGTGATGACACCGTGGGGCGTGTGCAACGGCTTTGTGCCAAGGCGCGCCAGCCTGTGCGCAGCGACCTGATGACCGCGCTCGGCATGGAGCCGATCACCACCGGCGCGGTCTGCGTCTACCACGACATGATCGAAACCGCTGTCGACGCGCTGGAGGGCACGGGTATTCCGGTGGCCGCCGTGTCTACGGGTTTCCCCGGCGGCCTGTCGCCGTTTCACCTGCGCCTCGCCGAGATCGAAGAAAGTGTGAAGGCCGGGGCCAAGGAGATTGATATCGTGATCTCCCGTCGTCACGTGCTGTCCGGCAATTGGCAGGCTCTCTATGATGAGATGAAAGCCTTCCGCGAGGCCTGTGGCGACGCACATGTAAAGGCCATCCTCGCCACCGGAGAGCTGGGCACATTGCGTAACGTTGCGCGTGCCTCGCTGATCTGCATGATGGCGGGTGCTGATTTCATCAAGACCTCGACCGGCAAGGAAAGCGTCAACGCCACGCTGCCGGTCAGCCTGGTCATGATCCGCGCCATCCGCGACTATCACGAGCGCACCGGCTACCGCGTTGGCTACAAACCCGCTGGTGGGATCTCAAAGGCCAAGGATGCGCTGGTATATCTGTCGCTAATCAAGGACGAGCTGGGCGACCGCTGGCTGCAGCCGGATCTGTTCCGCTTTGGCGCGTCCAGCCTGCTGGGCGATATCGAACGGCAGCTCGAACACCATGTCACCGGCGCCTATTCCGCCGGCTACCGCCACGCGCTGGCCTAACCTTCAGATGCCACCCCCGGATGCCTGAAGGGCCTCCGGCCCGCTTCCGGATCCGGGCAAGCAGCGACAGACACAAGGCTCGACACATGACTATCAAAGAGATTTTCGACACCATGACCTATGGCCCCGCCCCCGAAAGTGCAGCTGAGGCGCTGGCCTGGCTGGTGGATCAGGGCGCCCGGTTCGGCCATTTCATCGACGGCGACTTCACCGCACCCGGCGACGGGTTCGACAGCAAGAACCCGGCAACCGGCGAGGTTCTGGCCACATTGACCCAGGCCAGCCAGTCGGATGTCGACAGCGCTGTTGCCGCGGCGCGCAAGGCGCAGGGCAAATGGGCTGCCCTCGGCGGCGCCGGCCGCGCACGCTATCTCTATGCCATCGCGCGACTGATGCAAAAACACGCGCGCCTGTTTGCGGTTCTGGAAACGCTGGATAACGGCAAGCCAATCCGCGAAAGCCGCGACATTGATGTGCCGCTGGCGCAGCGCCATTTCTACTATCACGCAGGCATGGCCCAGCTGATGGAAAGCGAACTGCCCGACCGTGAGGCGCTGGGTGTCTGTGGGCAGATCATCCCTTGGAACTTTCCGCTGCTGATGCTGGCGTGGAAGGTCGCGCCGGCCCTGGCCATGGGCAATACTGTGGTGCTGAAACCTGCGGAATACACCTCGCTTACCGCCCTGCTGTTTGCTGATATCTGCCGTCAGGCGGGCCTGCCCAAGGGTGTTGTGAACATCGTGACAGGCGATGGCGCCGTGGGGGAGATGATCGTCGGGGCCGAAGTCGACAAGATCGCCTTTACCGGGTCCACCGCCGTCGGCCGCCGCATTCGCGAAGCCACCGCAGGCAGCGGCAAGGCACTGACGCTGGAGCTGGGCGGCAAATCTCCCTACATCGTCTTTGAAGACGCCGATATCGACTCCGCCATTGAAGGTCTCGTTGATGCAATCTGGTTCAATCAGGGACAGGTCTGCTGCGCCGGCTCGCGACTTCTGGTTCAGGAAGGCGTCGCCGACCGTTTCCACAGGAAACTACGCGCACGAATGGACAAGTTGCGCATCGGCAATCCGCTGGACAAGAGCATCGACATCGGCGCCATTGTCGACCCGGTACAGCTGACCACCATCAGCGAGATGGTTGCCGCCAATTCGGCCGGCAGCATGTATCAGGCGCAGATAGATGTGCCGGAGCGCGGGTGTTTCTACCCGCCCACCCTCATCGAAGGTCTGGCGCCCTCCGACACGCTGATGCAGGAGGAGATCTTTGGTCCGGTTCTGGTATCGACCACCTTCCGCACCCCGTCCGAGGCTGTAGAACTGGCGAATAACACCCGCTACGGTCTGGCGGCGACACTCTGGACTGAAAACGTCAATCTCGCGCTGGACATCGCCCCCAAACTGGTTGCCGGCGTGGTCTGGGTCAATGCCACCAATCTCTTTGATGCGGCCGCAGGATTTGGCGGCACCCGTGAAAGCGGCTTTGGCCGTGAAGGCGGCTGGGAAGGGCTTGGCGCCTACACCAAGCCAAAGGGCAAGGTCAAAGCTCTTGACCAGATCAAGGGTTTTGACGGTGAAGGTGCACCGGTTGATGCCGTGGACCGCACCGCAAAACTCTATATCGGTGGCAAGCAGGCGCGCCCGGATGGCGGCTATTCCAAAGCCATCCATGGCAAATCCGGCGCGCTGCTGGGCCACGTTGGCCTCGGCAACCGCAAGGACGTGCGCAACGCCGTGGAGGCTGCAGCCGGGGCCAATGGCTGGGCCAAGACGACGGGCCATCTGCGCGCGCAGATCCTTTACTACATCGGCGAAAACCTATCTGCGCGGGCTGGCGAATTTGCCGATCGGATCGACCGGATGACCGGCAAGTCCCAAGGCGCGCAGGAGGTCGAAACCTCGATCCAGCGCCTGTTCACCGCCGCTGCCTGGGCCGACAAATACGACGGGCAGGCCCATGGTGTGCCAATCCGCGGTGTCGCCCTGGCGATGAAGGAACCTGTTGGGGTGATCGGCGCACTCTGCGCGGATGAGGCCCCCTTGCTGGGCCTGATCTCGGTGCTGGCACCCGCCATTGCCATGGGCAACCGCGTGGTCCTGGCCGCATCCGAGGCCTACCCGCTGGCGGCGACCGACTTCTATCAGGTGCTGGACACATCCGATCTGCCCGGTGGCGTCGTCAATATCCTGACCGGCCGTCACGCCGAACTGGCCGAACCGCTGGCCGCCCATCTCAATGTAGATGCGGTCTGGAGCTTCTCCTCCTCTGACCTCTCCGCCGCGATCGAGGCTGCCTCCGCCGGTAATCTCAAGCGTACATGGGTCAACAATGGCATGGCGCTGGACTGGACGTCGGACCACAGCCGCCGCTTCCTCGAAGCCGCAACCGAGGTAAAGAACATCTGGATTCCCTACGGCGAATAAGCCGATGGGTGCAGCCCAAAGGGGCTGCACCCGTCATATCCTGCAAAAAGGGCGCTACCAGAAATGGTAGCGCCCTTTTTTCCGTTTGATATCCCGCCAGCCCAGCTCAGTTGGTGGATTGCAGACCTTCAGGACGACCCACCACGATGAAATGCAGCTGATCCGGCAGCAGGATCTCCGCTGCCACCTTGTTGATCTCGTCCAATGTCACTGCATTCACCTTGTCATTGCGGGTGGCGACGTAATCAATGGGCAGGTCATCCATCTGCATCCCCGCCAGAATGGACGCGATCCGGCTATTGCCATCAAAGCGCAGTGGGTAGGCCCCGGTCAGATAGGTCTTTGCATCCGCCAGTTCCTTCTCCGTTACACCCTCGGCTGCCAGCTTCGCCCATTCGGTCTGGATCACCTCAACCGTCTCGGCGATCTTGCCATTGGCCGAGGCGACGGAGCCCATGTAGACAGCACCAAGATCACGCGGAACCAGGTAGCTGTAGACACCGTAGGTGAGGCCGCGTTTCTCGCGCACCTCCGACATCAGGCGGCTGTCAAAAGATCCCCCACCGAGGATCTGGTTCAGCAGATAGGCCGCAAAATACCGCGGGTCGTCGCGTTTGATGCCGATATGACCAAACAGCGCCACCGATTGGGGCGTGTCGTAGTCAACAACGGTCACACCCCCTTCGATGGTGACATCTGCCGGTCCAGGAATTGGCGCGCCTTCCGCTGGCAGATCCGCCAGCAAAGTATCGAGAAGCGCTCCCAATTCCGCCTCGGTGATATCCCCCACCGCCCCGACGTAGAGCCGGTCGCGGGCAAAGACCGCTTCATGCGCATCAAACATGTCCTGTCGGGTGAGGGCGGTCACGCTCTCGATGGTCCCGTTTCCTTCGGTGCCGTAGGGATGATCGCCAAAAGCCATCTGCGAGAACACCCGCCCGGCAATGTCATTGGGATCTTTCGCATCGGAACGCAGTCCGGCGAGGACCTGCGCACGCACCCGGTCCAGTGCATCCTGATCAAAGCGCGGCTCGTGGATGGTCTGACGCAGCAGATCAATCGCCCGATTGCGGTTCTCGCTCAGGAATTGCGCCGAAATGGACACGGTATCCTTGTCTGCATCATAGGAGAACCCCGCCGCCAGGCTTTCCAGCGCGCGGGCGTAGTCCTGGGCAGGCAAGGGTCCGGCGCCCTCTTCCAACAGGCCGGCCATCAGATAGGTCGCGCCACGCTTTCCCGGTTTGTCGAGCGATGTGCCACCGCGAAACCGCAGTTCCAGCGCGGTAAAGGGGATGCTGTGATCCTCGACCAGCCAGGCGGTGATGCCACCGGGAGAGGTGACTTCCTTGATTTTCACCTCTGCCCAGACAGGCAGGGCGAGGAAACAGACGGCCATTGCCGCCGTGATGAGCTTTATCGCCTTCATTGGCTTACCTCTTCATCTCGCATCATCCAGCCGGTCACCGAGACCTCCGGTCGCAGCACTTCGCGGGCAACTGCGATGATTTCATCCGCCGTGATGGATTGCAGGATGCGGGGCCAGGCCTGCACATCCTCAACCGTCAGTCCCGAGGCCAGCGCCCGACCATAGCGGTTTGCGATCCCGTCGACATTGTCGCGGGCATAAACTTCGGCGGCACGCAGTTGCAGTTTGATCCGCTCCAGCTGTGCCTCATCGACGCCCTCTTCGAGGAACCGGGCAAAGGTCGCATCAAGCGCGGCCTCGGCATCCTCAAGGCTGATGTCCGCGCCCGGCACGATCAGAAAGTCGAAGGTGGTGTCGTCCAGCGAGACATCGGAATAGAAAACCCCGGTATAGACTGCCACCTGCTGGTCGAACTGTAGTGCATTGGTCAGATACGACGTGCTGCCGCCGCCCAATAGTTCGGCCAGAAGATATAGCGCCGCTGCGCGTTCCTGCGCACCACTGTCACGTTCAGGCGCCAGATAGGAGCGCTGGACAAAGGGCTGCGCCACGCGCGGATCTTTGAAGATAATGCGGCGGGCAGCGGTCTGCGGAGGCTCCTTGCTGCGGAGCCGTTCGGGCAGCTCCGGGTTGGCCGGGATCTTGCCATAGCTCTCCTCGGCAAGGCGACGCACCTCTGCGGGATCGACATCACCGGAGACCACCAGAATCGCATTATTGGGGGCGTAGTATGTCCCGTAAAAGGACAGCGCATCTGCCATGTCCAGCTCTTCCATCTCATGGCGCCAGCCAATGATCGGCTGCCCGTAGCGATGGTTGAGATACTGCGCCGCATTCAACTGCTCACGAAACAACGCGCGCGGCTCGCTGTCGGTGCGCTGATTGCGTTCCTCCAGAATGACTTCGCGTTCGGTTTCGATATCCTGTTCGGTCAGGCGGATATTGACCATGCGGTCGCTTTCCATCTGCATCATCAGCCCCAGGCGATCCGCTGCGACACGCTGGAAATAGGCGGTATAGTCATAGCTGGTGAAAGCATTGTCCCGCCCGCCATTGGCCGCAACCGTGGCTGACAGCTCTCCGGCCTCCATCGTATCGGTGGCCTTGAACAGCAGGTGTTCGAGGAAATGCGCCACGCCGGATTGGCCCACAGGTTCGTCGGCGGAACCGGCGCGGTACCAGACCATATGCTGAACAACGGGCGCGCGATGATCTTCGATCACGACCACCTGCATGCCATTGTCCAGCACAAAGCTTGTGACCATGTCGCTTGCATCGTTCGGCGCATCGGCGCCCTGTGCCTGCGCTGTCTGAACAAAGTTGCCGGACCTCAGAGTCGCCAAATCCATGGCTACGAGGGCTGCAACAAGCGCGCTGGCCCTGATGATCCGGCGGATCACGGGTTTCATAGGGGGGATCATTGGTGATCTCCTTTTTTGCGGTACGCCAGCGGCAATGGGTAGACCGGTAGCGTCAAAATAGACAAATGCAGCCGGTCAGACAGGGCCACCTGCCCGCGATGGGCAATGCTATACGCCACCCTGTCCGTGTGGGGGCGTGCAAAGCAGCAGGTCCGATCCGACGACATATCATTGGCATTGATCCATAAAACGGACCAACATCGCTGGCATCAAACTACGCTCTAGGGGGGCATGTGCAAGGGAAATGGCGTTTTTGTGATCGCCACATAACCCCGAAAACTGCCGACTCGGCGTTACTCTGCCGGCGGGGCCGACGGGGTCTCGAATCCGGCACGGCGGAATCGTTCGCTGACCACATCCGGCGCAATCGCCTCGCGTTTGTAGGCGTCCTGGTAGCGGTCAACAGGGAACAGCTTGAACCGTGCCGTGCGGTTTTCACGCTTGCGCTTCTTTGCATCGCGCGCGGCGAGATCCGCACGCACGTCGGGATCGACGCCATAGCGGCTGGCTGCAGTGACCAAGGCGCCATCGCTGGCGGGGACACCATCACCGGGAACCAGCGCTGCGGCATTTCCGCCGAGCACGGCGACGGCTTCGCCCTTGGGGTTGCGGTCGGTAAGGTTGGCCGCGCCCGGCGTCGGCTGCGGCAGCGTCTTGTAGCTGGCCGGTTCTTCCAGCGGTTTGGCAGGCAGGACCATAAATTCATCCGGGCCGGTTCCGGAGGGGCGCAGATCACGCAGCCCTTTTTGCCCGCAGGCAGATACGGCCAGCGCGCCCATCAGAACAATCACACCAAAAGGGATCCGCATGACCCGTTACTCCTGCCTGTTTGAGCCGCTTTTATCGTATTTACCCAGCGAGGTCACGCAGGGTTTTTCTGCCGCCCGTCAAATAGGATCAAGCCGGCCGCTCCCGCAAAGATAAAGATGTCCGCCACATTGAAGACAAAGGGATTGTCGATGCCGCAGCAGGACATATTGAGGAAATCGAGCACATAGCCATAGAGCAGCCGGTCGACGACATTACCCAGCGCGCCGCCGATGACCAGCCCGGCGGACAGTTGCATGACGCGGGCATTGGCAGGCAGGCGCGAGATCCAGATCACCAGCACCAGGCAGATCACCAGAGAAAGCCCGATCAGGATCCAGCGTGTGGTGTCAGTGCCACCGCCGAACAGGCCGAAGTTGATGCCCGTATTTTCACCATAGCGGAACCGCAGCAGCGGCGGCAGCACGTCAATGCCGCCGCGATTGGCGACATCCATGACCCGAACCACCAGATATTTACTGATCTGATCCGCAAGCAACGCCAATACCGCTGCCCAGATCATCACTTTGGCTCGCATAGCGCGGCTCCTCTTGACGGGGTTTCGGATGGCCGACCGGACCAAACTGGTCCGATCGGCGTCAACCGTGTCTAGTGGCGGAAATGGCGCATGCCGGTGAAGACCATCGCCAGACCGGCGTCATTGGCGGCCTTGATCACCTCGTCATCTCGCATGGAACCACCGGGCTGGATAACGCAGGTCGCGCCATTCGCTGCCGCTTCCAGCAGGCCGTCGGCAAAGGGGAAGAACGCATCAGACGCCACCGCTGATCCTTTGGCGAGGCTTTCGGGCAATTCCAGCGCGTCAGCCATGCGCTGCGCCTTGACGCCTGCGATGGTGGCACTGTCCAGACGGCTCATCTGACCTGCACCAACACCAACAGTCTGGCCGGATTTTACATAGACGATGGCGTTGGATTTCACATGTTTCGCCACCTTCCAGGCAAAGAGCAGATCCTGCATCTGTTCTTCAGTCGGGGCCTTTTCAGTGACCACCTTCAGGTCGTCCATGGCGCGGTGGCCGACGTCCTTGTCCTGCACCAGCATACCGCCGGAGACCTGACGGGTGGTCAGACCTGTATCCTGCGGGTTGGGCAGACCATCGGTCAGCAGCAGACGCAGGTTTTTCTTGGCGGCGAAAATCGCCTTTGCCTCTTCCGAGGCACCGGGGGCGATGACGACTTCGGTGAAGATCTGGACGATCTCTTGAGCGGTTTCGCCGTCCAGCGGCTGGTTCAGCGCGACAATACCGCCAAAGGCCGAGGTCCGGTCACAGTCGAAGGCTTTCTGATAGGCCTCTTTCAGTGTTGCGCCACGGGCCACTCCACAGGGGTTGGCGTGTTTGATGATAGCCACGGCGGGGCCATCAGCGGGGGCAAACTCGCTGACCAGCTCAAAGGCGGCATCGGTGTCATTGATGTTGTTATAGGACAGTTCCTTGCCCTGCACCTGCTGTGCGGTGGCGACACCTGCGCGGGCGGAGCCATCCAGGTAAAACGCCGCCTGCTGATGAGGGTTCTCACCATAGCGCAGGGTCTGGGCCAATTGCCCTGCAACGGCGCGGCGGCGGGGTGCCTCAAGCTTCAGCGCGCCTGCCATCCAGTTCGACACCGCCGCATCATATGCGGCTGTGCGAGCATAGGCGTTCTGTGCAAGCCACTGACGGAAGCCATAGGAGGTCTGGCCGTCGTTTTTGTCCAGCTCTGCCAGCAGCGGTTCGTAGTCCTCGACATCCACCACAACGTTCACGAACAGGTGGTTCTTGGAGGCGGCGCGGATCATTGCCGGACCGCCGATGTCGATGTTCTCGATGCAGCTGTCGTAGTCGCCGCCCTTGGCCACGGTTTCCTCAAATGGATAGAGGTTCACCACCAGAAGGTCGATGGCACCGATGCCATGTTCCTCCATCGCAGCCACATGCGTGTCGTTGTCCCGCAGCGCCAGCAGACCGCCGTGCACCATCGGGTGCAGCGTCTTCACCCGACCATCCATCATCTCAGGAAAACCGGTGATCTCGGACACGTCTTTCACGGTCAGGCCTGCCTCGCGCAGCGCCTTGGCCGTCCCGCCGGTTGAGAGCAGCTCAACGCCGCGTGCCGCCAGGGCCTTACCCAGGTCGATCAACCCGGTCTTGTCGGATACGGAAAGCAGCGCACGGCGTACGGGGTGAAGGTCGGTCATGGCAGGGCGGTCCTTTTCAGGCTCAGTCGGTTAACGCGGGGTCGTCCCGGTTCAGGTCTCGCACGGCAACGGCAGTCTCCTGCGCCTTACTGAGCGTCCACCGGATGCGCGTGGCATAATTCATTGCCCGCCCGGAGAGAACGATCTGTTTTGCCGCACGCGGCTTCAAGCGGGTTTTTTCCAGGTACACGCTGGGCTCCAGCTTCAATTCGCAGGTCCCATCATGACGGAACACCCAGATCTCCCCGCTCTTGAGCGCCATGGATACTGCTGCGCCCCCCAAGTCAAGGGCTGCGTCCACATCGGGGTGCAGATGCAGGCGGATCTCAAAGCCGATGCCGCTCAGGGAATGGGCATCCATCGCCTTGTCAAAGCGTCGTTTGTTCGTCGTGTCCAGCGCCAGCAACATGTCCTCGCCCGCAAGGCCACGGCCATCCATGGCGAGCTCCAATGTGCGCGCGTGGGTCAGGCCGAAATGACGTTCATATCCGTTGTGCCCACCCTGGAACCGATAGCCATCTTCCAGATCCGATACATCGAGCGGCACGTTATCCGGGGCTTCTGTCATCAGCTCATGTCCACTCCCCCGTTCCGGAGCGGAGAGACGGGCGCTTGAGTGGCCCTCGATGCACAGCGTCGAATGCGACGGCGTGGCACGCCCGGCACGGCGCCATTCTACGCCAAAGGTTTCGCCAGAGCCGCAGTTCACGATCAGCGGGCGACGGCCTGAGGTCAGTTCGAATGCCAGCGTGGAGGCATGACCGTTCCATGAGGCGCGCCCCTTGGGCGGCACAGAGGCGTCAATGATGACAGAGGTGCGCCGCCCGGAGAGCCGGGCATAGCCCATTGCAAGCCCGTCGGCATGGCGCTTGGTGACATGGCTCGCTGCCAGCGCATGATCGAGCCGTCCCTCAAGCCCGCGCCCGCCGCCGTGAAAGCGCGCCAGTCCGCCATCGGCGTGGCGCAAAGTACGCAGGGTCGGTGCAATCCGTTCAATTGCTGCGACCTGTGCTGGTGGAACCCCGCGTCCGACATCCTGCAGCGCCGCGGCAGCCCAGGTAAGCAGGGTGAAGACTTCCAGCAGTTCCTCCGGGTTACGGGTCGGCAGCCCGCCCTGATCGTCGATCTGGCTGGCACATTCCTCGGCGAGGGCTTTCAGGGCCGGATCGACCTGATCTTCGTGCCCCTTGAGTGCCAGACCGGCATAGATCAGCCCGGTCAACGCCTCAAAACGTGGCAATCCAGGTGAGGCCCCCTGCCAGCGCCGCGACAGGAACCACGTCTGGCGGGACAGGGCGCCAAAGAATGCCTCGGATTGTTTTGCATCACGCGCAGCTAACAGAAACAGTGCATGATTGATCCAGCGGATCACGCGGCGGCCGGTCAGATCCGGCGACCAGCCCGGTCCGGTGCCATTGCCGTGAGCCTCGATCCAGCCCCAGACCCAGAGCTGCGCTTTTTCGCGGGCGCGAAAATCACCGACAGCGGCCAGATCATCCAGCCAGGCAAACCCGTGGCGCTCCGCATCAAAGGCGAGGTCAGGTGCCACAACATCCCAAAGACCGGTCGTGGGCGATTCGACGAGATAGCCTGCAAACAGAAGATTGCCCGCCACCAGCTGACGCCCACGGGCAAAACTGCCAATGGTGCGCGGCTCAGGCTGCGACACAAAGGCCGTGGCACCGGGCTGCCGACGGGCGCGCCTTGCGTAATAGCGGTTCAAAAGGCGGGTGCCGCGCCGCGCCATTCTATCGTATCGGGACATGCTCTCTTGCCTCACGCCAGAGAAATTTTCCGGGGCGTTTTGCGCCGAGCATAGCGGCGGTTACCGGGCAAGTCACCGATAATGCGGCAGATACCTCAGGGCAGTATCGGCAAGGGGTTGCCGGTCTCAGTCGGCCTTGCGCAGCTCCGCCATGTAAAACCCATCCATGCCGCCCAACTCGGGCCAGTAATCCGGGCGCAGGCGCAAGCCGCCTTCTTCGGTGATCCAGTCAGCGACGATCCCGTCCAGCTGTTGCAGTCGAGTGCCAACCGACATGTCGGGAAACATTTCCAAGGCATCCTCTACTTGGCATTCGCCCTCATCCGGCAGGAGCGAACAGGTGCAATAGATCAACCGTCCACCGGGTTTCACGAGGCTCCAGGCATGGGCAAGCATCTGTGCCTGCAACTCAATCAGCGCGCCAAAGCCGCTGCCGTCCTTGGCATGGGGCAGATCGGGATGGCGGCGGATCGTACCGGTGGCCGAACAAGGTGCATCCAGCAATACCGCATCATATGCACCGGTCTGCTCCAAGGCATCGCCGACAACCACCGTAGCGGTCAGACCGGTACGGGCGAGATTTTCCGAAAGCCGTGCCATGCGGCCTGCGGATTGGTCGACGGCGGTCACCGTGGCGCCAGCCGCGGCTATCTGCATGGTCTTGCCACCCGGCGCCGCGCAGAGATCAAGCACCGATTCGCCGGGCTGGGCGGCCAGCAGCTGCGCGGGCAACGCTGCGGCGGCATCCTGAACCCACCAGTCGCCCCCCTCGAACCCTGGCAGACCAGAAACCTGCACGGACCCGTGGATGCGATAGGATCCTGTCGGCAGCCTAGTGGCGTCCAGCGCAGACAGGTCGGCGCCCGGTTTGGCAGTCAGATCCAGCGGCGCGCCCGCCAGATGCGCAGCCTCGATCGCAAGCATCGCGGGAGCACCCCAGGCCTGCGACAGCGGGCTGCGCAGCCATTTCGGCAGGCGAGGCACCCGCAGCTTGGCCCATTCAGCCGGCCCCTGCTCTGCCACCTTGCGCAATACCGCGTTGACCAGCCCCTTCAGTTTTCCGTGGCGACGATGGCCAGAAATGATCCCCACCATATCATTCACCACCCCATGCGCCGCCCCGCCCTGGCATAACTCAACCGTGCCAATGCGCAGCGCGTTGTGCACGGTGAGCGGTGTCGATTTTTTCAAGTGTTTCTGCAGGATGCGGTCGGCACGTTCGAGATTGCGCAACGTATCTGTTGCCAGGCGCTGGCTGCGCGCGCGTTCCTCTGCCGGCAGTTTATCCAGCGCACCCGCTGCGTAGCATTCCGACAACAGCCTGCCCTCTCCCAGCACCTGATCCAGCAGGTGAATGGCACGGCGGCGGGCTTGGCTTGCATTGGACATGCGGGTCTCCTGACAATAGGGGCAGCGGCGCGATGGGTTGTCGACGCCGGACGCGGGCGTATATCATAGAACGACAACAAGGGAAGCAGGCATGAGTGACGCTAAGAAATCCAAGACCCAAGTAGCAGCCCAGCCGCTGCCCCCCGCCGCGCAGCGCGCGCTGGCCGAGGCTGCGGAGCGGCGCAAGGCTGCTGAGGCCGAAGCCGCCAAGCGCCCGGTTGAACTTGGCGGTCGGGACGGCCCCGATCCCGCGCGCTACGGCGACTGGGAAAAGAAGGGCATCGCCATCGATTTCTGACGCCTGACAGACCGAGATCGGGCCTGTTTCTAGGGTTATCCGCCCTGACGGCGCTGAAGCTCAGAGACCCAGAACGTCGAGCATGTCATATTGGCCCGGCTGTTTGTCCTGCCCCCAAAGCGCAGCTTTGATGGCGCCGCGGGCGAAGATCGCGCGATCGGTTGCCAGATGGCGCAGAACAATGCGCTCGCCCTGACCGGCAAACAACACGTCGTGTTCGCCAACGATATCGCCACCCCGGATCGCGCTGAAGCCGATGTCGCCGCGCTTGCGCGCGCCGGTGATGCCGTCGCGCCCGCTGTCGGTCACATCCGCCAGCGTCACACCGCGCCCCTCGGCGGCGGCCTCCCCCAGCATAAGGGCCGTACCCGATGGCGCGTCGACCTTATGGTGATGGTGGGCCTCGATCACTTCGATATCGAAATCCTCGTCGAGCGCGGCAGCGACTTTCTTGGTGAGCTGTACCAGCAGGTTTACGCCGAGGCTCATATTGCCGGCGCGCATCTGCACCGAGTGACGCGAGGCCGGTTCCAACTGCGCAATCTGCGCATCGCTCATCCCGGTGGTGCCAATGACATGGACCGCTCGGGCCTGCGCCGCCAGTTCGGCAAAGGCAATCGTCGCCTCGGGGCTGGTGAAATCAATCACCGCCTGTGCCCTGGCAAAAGCTGCGAGCGCATCATCCGTCACCGTGACGCCGATCTCGGCCCCGCCCATGGCAAGGCCCACGTCCTGGCCGATCCAGTCATGCCCATCACGCTCAACCGCGCCAACGAGACGCGCGCCAGGGTGCTCCATGATGGTGCGGATCAGCATCTGGCCCATCCGACCAGAGGCACCGGTGATCACGATGCCGGGTGTGTCCGTGCTGCTATCTGCCATGTCAGGGGTCCTCGTCTGTGCGCTGGATCGCGGATGATCGGTTTCGTGCAGGTTTTGTCCTAACCGCTTGTGCTGCGCTTGGCAAAGCCCTGCTTTCGGCATAAATCGGATATATGGCTAAGAACAAACTCCACGAGGGCACCGGGCCCTCACAACGTCAGCTCCGCGTCGGCGAATTGATTCGCCGCGCCCTGTCCGAGATTTTTGCGCGCGGCGACCTGCATGATCCCGAACTGAACCGGCTGTCGATCACCGTCGGCGAGGTCCGCACCTCACCCGATCTTCGTATTGCGACCGCCTATGTGCTGCCACTGGGCGGCAAGGGGCAGGAGGAAACGCTCAAGCTGATGGCCCGCAACAAGGGTGAACTGCGCCGGATCATCGGCAAGAAGCTGGCGCTGAAGTTCACGCCGGAACTGCGGTTTCAGCTGGACGACACCTTT
This sequence comes from Phaeobacter sp. JH204B, assembly GCF_048055755.1. NCBI lineage: Bacteria > Pseudomonadati > Pseudomonadota > Alphaproteobacteria > Rhodobacterales > Roseobacteraceae > Phaeobacter > Phaeobacter sp. JH204B. The sequence continues at coordinate 126,522 of NZ_JAYMXF010000010.1, read as the reverse complement.
GACCGGATGGATGACACCCGCAGGATGCTGTCGCAGGACGCGGTACGCCGCGACACGGGCGAGTGATTCGCTGGGCGATGGGTGTGGCGCTGGCCTTTTTGGCAGCGCCTGCTGCGGCAGTGGACTGCCGCGACATCGCCTATGACGGCAACCGCTACACGATCTGCGACGTCGATGTGACGAAAGACGAACTACGCCTGTTTCTGAAGAATGATGCAGGCGAGATCTACGGGCATTTCTCAACAATCGAAAGCGAGCTGGAGGCCAAGGGGCAGACGCTGCCCTTTGCCACCAATGCAGGCATGTACCACCGCGATCGCTCGCCGGTTGGATTGTATCAGGACGGCGATGCCGAAGAGATGCGGCTGGTCACCACGCCCGGCCCCGGAAATTTTGGTCTGCTGCCAAATGGCGTGCTGTGCATCGGCGAAACCCGCACGGATGTGATCGAAACGCTGACCTTTGCCAAAACCGGCCCGCAATGCCGCTATGCCACGCAGTCGGGCCCGATGCTGGTGATTGAAGGTGCGCTGCATCCGCGGTTTCTACCGGACTCGACCTCATATTTCATTCGCAATGGGGTCGGGACCAGTGCCGACGGGCAGCGGGTGGTTTTTGCGATTTCGCGTAACGCTGTCACCTTTCACCAGTTCGGCAGCCTGTTCCGAGACCACCTGGGCCTGCCGAGGGCGCTGTATTTCGACGGCAATATTTCACGGCTGCACGCGCCCCAGATCAACCGGAGTGATGCCGGCTTCATGATGGGGCCGGTGGTTGGCGTCGTGGCCGACAGGACGCAGCCGGACGCGACCACGAACTGAGACCGTACAGGGCGCCGACGCAAACCGGGCCCCACGCGGGTGGATTTCGGAGCTGCGCGCGATTGACAGGCCCTGACAGCTGGGCTACCCCGCGCGCCTCTCTCACCGACGATGACATTGGGGTATGACATGGGACGCAAACGCAAAGGGCGCGATATTTCCGGCTGGCTGGTGGTCGACAAGCCTGCGGGGCTGACGTCCACTGCGGTTGTGAACAAGGTCCGCTGGGCCTTTGACGCCAAGAAGGCGGGCCATGCCGGCACGCTCGATCCCGAGGCGACCGGCGTCCTGGCGGTGGCCCTAGGTGAAGCGACCAAGACCGTGCCCTATATCACCGACGCACTGAAGGCATATACCTTTACCGTGCGGCTTGGTCAGGCGACCAATACCGATGATGCCGAAGGCGAGGTAATCGCCAGCAGCGACACCCGCCCGAGCGACGAAGATATCATTGCGGCCCTGCCGCAATTCCTAGGTGATATCATGCAGGTGCCGCCGAAGTTCTCAGCCGTGAAGGTGGACGGCCAGCGCGCCTACAAACTCGCCCGCGACGGCGAGGATATCGAGCTCGCAGCTCGCCCGCTCTGGGTGGAGGAGCTGATCCTGGTGGACCGGCCGGATGCGGACCATGTCGTGCTTGAAATGACCTGTGGCAAGGGCGGCTATGTCCGGTCGATCGCGCGGGATCTGGGCGCGGCACTTGGATGCCATGGCCATGTGAAATGTCTGCGCCGTATCTGGTCCGGGCCGTTTGATGCCGAGGATGGCATCAGCCTGGAAACTCTGGATGAGATGGCCAAATCCCCGGATCTGGATGGGTTTCTGCGCCCGCTGGAGGAAGGTCTCGCGGATCTGCCGCAGCTGACCTGTACTCCCGAAGGCGCGGCGAAACTGCGCAATGGCAATCCCGGAATGGTGCTTGCCTCTGACGTGGAATACGGGGAAGAGGCTTGGGCCTCGCTGGATGGGCTTGCGGTCGCAGTTGGTCATTACAAATCCGGCGAGCTGCACCCCAGCCGTGTGTTCGTACGCTGAACCACGGTTGACACAGGCGCGGACGCTCGCCACCACAAGCCGCATGATCCACCGTAGCCACACCAAGGGCGATGCCCCCTCCAGCGCGGTCTATTCCGACTGTGAGCAATACCGCTATAGTCTCAGCCGTGTCTGGGACCCGGCTGGACCGCGTGTGATGTTTGTCATGCTCAACCCGTCAACCGCGACGGAAGTGCAGAATGACCCCACTATCGAACGCTGCGAGCGGCGGGCGCGCGCCCTTGGGTATGGCGGGTTCCGCGCAACCAATATCTTTGCCATTCGGGCCACCGATCCGCGTGACATGAAACGGGCGGCGGACCCGGTCGGTCCTGACAATCTGGCGATGATCTTGGACGGAGCAGGCTGGGCGGATCGGGTTATCTGCGCCTGGGGCACCCATGGCGCGTTTCGCCAGCAAGGGGTCAGGGTTGCTGGTGCTCTCGCCGAAACCGGTAAACCGCTGTTTCACCTGGGATTGAGCAAGGCCGGCCACCCAAAGCACCCGCTTTACATCCGCTATACCCAGCAGCCGGAACGCTGGCTGCCCTTGATCGGGTAAGGCCTCGCTAACCATCGCTTCTGAATTGCTTTGATATTCAACCAATACGTGTGCAACTTTGATAATGCGGGTGTTCCGCGTGTTGTCATGAGGGGTCGCCGGAATGTTGATGCTGGCTGCAATTTTGGGAGTCGCCGCCGTCGGTGGTATCTTGTTGATTGACGAGGGCGGCGATGATCCAGACGCCTCTGAGACAGGGTCTGCAGACAATGACGGGGTGACCGATGACACAGCAACCGATATGGTTTCACTTGATGATTTCGTGAAGGCCGGCACAGAGGACAGCGACCAGCTCGGCGGCAGCGATCAGGATGACGACCTGCAGGGGCTGGGCGGCAACGATCAGCTGAACGGCCGCGATGGAGATGACACCGTCGAGGGCGGTGAGGGCGACGACAGCCTTTACGGTGGTGAGGGTGACGACACGCTTGAGGCGCATCACGGTGACGATCTGTTGCACGGAGAGGGCGGGGACGACAGTCTGAGCGGAGACAGCGGCAACGACACGCTGTTTGGCCATTTCGGTCATGACCAGCTCGATGGTGGTGATGGCGATGACGTGGCCCATGGCGGCCAGGGCAATGACACGCTGACCGGGGCGGACGGGCGAGACGCGCTACATGGCAACGATGGCGACGATCACCTGACTGGTGGCCTGGGCAAGGATACGCTGTTTGGTGGCACCGGCAATGATCGCCTGATCGGCAGCGACGATGGCATTACCACGGATTATCTCAACGGTGGCGACGGGGATGACACGATTTTGGCGGGCGCCGGTGATATCGTTTCGACAGGGGATGGGGCCGACCACCTCATTTTTGCAGCAGGTGAGTTCCACGCGAGCGCAGTCGGCGACGGTAACGAGGCTGATCCCACTGCCGCCATCGACATGTCGGATTTCAACGTCGATGAGGATCAACTGGTTGTGATCTGGGATCAATTCGGCCCGGAGGCGCCCACCGTGGAAGTCACCAACAACCCGGATGCACCGGGTGAGCATATCGTGACCATTGACGGGATCGAGGCGCTGCGCGTCACCGGGCCAGAACAATTGTCGGCATCGGACATTCTGGTCGTCGATCAGGATGCCGCGCTCCGGTTTGGCGTATTGGCCACCAACAGCGCCAGCAGCGGCCTGACACTCGGCTGATCAGATCCCGTTCATTTAGCTCCGACGCCAATCCCCGGCCCACACCCGACCGAAACCTTTTGCTATTTCCCGAGAATCTGCGTATACGCGCGACCTGTTCAATGGTTATGCCGCTTTCTGCGGAAGGCGGCCGAGCCTGAGACGCCTCCATGGGCCTGTGCTGGACGACATCCCGGCCTGCGCCATTCACACAAACCTTCAAAGGAGACCCCGATGTCGATCACTGCTGAAGAAAAAGCCCGCCTGATGAAAGAATTCGCAACCAAAGAAGGCGACACCGGTTCCCCGGAAGTCCAGGTTGCAATCCTGACCTCGCGCATCAACACCCTGACCGAGCACTTCAAAACCCACAAGAAGGACAACCACGGTCGTCGTGGCCTTCTGAAGATGGTTGCTCAGCGCCGTAAGCTGCTGGACTACACCAAAGGCAAAGACGTGGCCCGCTATCAGGACCTCATCAAACGCCTGGGCATCCGTCGCTAATAGCGACGACCAGACGGTTGAAATTCAACGCCCGCTCCTATCGGAAGCGGGCGTTTTTCGTGTTTGAGACACAGGCCGATTATGCAATTGCCCGGTCACTAGGCCGCCGTGCTACGTCCTGATAGCGCAGCCTTTGGCGCAACGGCGTCAGACAGTAACGGATCGGCGGCAATCAAGCTCACGCCAAGCCCGGTAAGAATGTCCAGTCGGCGCGCGGCAAAGGCATGAGCCCGGGCGCGCAAGACCGCCAGGTTTTCCTCAGGCCGGGTCAGAACGCGCCCGTCCTGCTCCAACCGCTGCCCCTGCGGCCCAAGGATCTGCCAGGCAAATTCGGCCCAGTCATTGGGCGCCGTTTGCCCTTCGCTTTGGGCCAGGAGGAACAGCTGTTCCATGCGATCCACCGCGACCCCCCCACCGGTGACAGGAGAGGCCAGGAAGCCCAGTCTTTCGCTGTCTTCAGCATTTTTGCACACGGCAAGGTTAAATGCTTGGCACTGCGCCGCGCGATCCGCATAGCCTTCTGAAGGCAGACAGGGAACGATATGACCCGCCCCCGTCAGGATCGTCAGCAGCCGCGTGATCTCGCCCCAGGTCATATCGGCAAACACGCCCTGCTCCAGCAGCGCCCGAACTGTTTTATGCCCCTCGGCCAAAGCTCTCAGGACAGGTTCATACTGACCGGCCTCAAGCGCAACATCCCCATTGCGCCAGCTGATCTTCAACGGGCCGGATCCATAGTGACGTGCGAGGGCAAAGCCAGTCTGAAACCATGCGCCAACGCTGCCGCGTTCCGTATGCGGCACATGCCCACGCGAAAAGATATCGGCCCGGAACTGTTCATTCAGCAGAACATCACGCAGCCCCTCGCGCCTGTTTGCATTGCTTTCCTCCGCCAGCAGCGCAAGTTGCGGACTGCTCAAGCAGATGTCATCGACATGATCCAACGGGTTCGCAGCACCGAGAAACTCAAGTTTGGCCTGCGCCAGATCCTCCGCCACATCGGCAAAGTGGAATGGCGTCCAGTCCTTGTTGAAAAACTCATGCGCCAGATAGTTTCGCGACATGGTTTTCATTTCACTCAGCCGTCTCAACTGGCCGGGGTTTGAGACAAAAAATTCGGCTCCGACCTGTTTCAACCGCTCGGCAAAATTCAATGCGTCTTCTATACGTTGCTCCAACGGACCGCTGCCCTGCGCGGCGCGATCGGTCAGAATCCTGCGCAGCGGCATAGATGGCGCCCAGCCCGGCTGCGTATTGTAACTGATATAGACCAACCCACCGGGTTTCAGACGACGGGAGATGAACCCGGTGATCCGTTGTTGGTTCTCTCGCGAAATCCAGCTGTAGACACCGTGAAGCGCAATGACGTCAAAGGTATTTGGCAGCTCCGCCTCTTCTTCAAAATCCTCAAAGGATCTTTCGTAGAAGTGGGCGTTTGCCAGTCCTGCTTCCGCGGCCAGGCGATTGGCACCGGCGATATGGGCCGGGTTAAAGTCCATCGCGTGGACATCGATATGCGGATTGGCTGCGGCCAGAAGATTGGCTGTGAAGCCCTGACCACAGCCCAGCTCACAATAGGTCAGTTCATCGCTGTCCAGCCCATGCCGATGTCCCCGAGACACGGCGCTGAAGGCAAGGCGGGAGGGCGTCATCTCGTGAAAAAAGTCGTGCGTATAGTCGAGTTCGGCGACATAGCCGGAAGTCCAATCGTTCATTCAGCACCTGTTCTAAGTGTTGGGGTCGACGTCGTCTTACCCTTCTGGATTGCGCAAATTTTCCATAAAAACGCTGAGGATCCGGTTAACGCAGGCCGCAATTCACCAACCACGCCCAGATAGCGGAGGATCGACACGAACGATGCCGACAAACGGGGCACAGGCTGCGACGGCTCCTGGCGCTTGCTCTTTCAATCTGTGGAAAAATCCTGTAAGGGCGGCCTATCTGAGACGTGCTGCCAAGACCCCGGCAGTCGAAAGAAAGATAGAGAGGGGTCGGCGGCAATGGGGCCGCCACATCAAACGGGAGACCCGGGATACGCCCGGGAGTGCTCCCAGCTAGGATAAGCTGAATGTTTAACGTTACAAAGAAATCAATGCAGTGGGGCGAAGAGACGCTCACACTGGAGACCGGCAAGGTTGCCCGTCAGGCCGATGGCACAGTGATTGCCACCCTGGGCGAAACCTCGGTCATGGCAAACGTCACTTTTGCCCGCCAGCAGAAGCCGGGTCAGGACTTCTTCCCCCTGACGGTTCACTATCAGGAAAAATACTACGCTGCGGGCAAGGTCCCCGGCGGATTTTTCAAGCGTGAAGCACGCCCGACCGAAAAAGAAACCCTGACCGCGCGTCTGATCGACCGTCCGATCCGCCCGCTGTTCGTCCCCGGCTTCAAAAATGAAGTCCTGGTGATGTGCACCGTGCTGAGCCACGATCTGGTCAACGATCCCGACATGGTTGCGATGATCGCGGCCTCCGCAGCGCTGACCCTGTCCGGCGCACCCTTCATGGGTCCGATTGCGGCTGCGCGCGTTGGCTTTGAGGGCGGCGAGTACGTCCTGAACCCGACCGTTGACGACATGCAGGATCTGCGCCTGAACCCTGATCAGCGTCTGGATCTGGTTGTCGCCGGCACCAAAGACGCCGTGATGATGGTTGAATCCGAAGCCTACGAACTGACCGAAGCAGAGATGCTGGGTGCGGTAAAATTCGCTCACGAGCAGATCCAGCCGGTGATCGACCTGATCATCTCCTTGGCGGAAGACGCGGCCAAAGAGCCGTTCGATTTCCAGCCTGCTGACTATTCGGAGCTGTTCGCCGCAGTGAAAGCCGCAGGCGAAGAGCAGATGCGCGCTGCATTTGCGATCACCGACAAGCAGGAGCGCACCGCCGCTGTTGCCGCCGCGCGTGAGGCAATCAAGGCATCGCTGACCGAAGAACAGCTGGAAGACGCCAACCTCGGCTCCGCCATGAAGAAGCTGGAAGCAGCCATTCTGCGCGGCGACGTCGTAAAAACCGGCAAGCGGATCGACGGTCGCTCGACCACCGATGTGCGCGCGATCGAATCGGAAACCGGCCTGCTGCCGCGGACCCATGGTTCGGCCCTGTTCACCCGTGGTGAAACCCAGGCCCTGGCCGTAACCACCCTCGGCACCGGCGACGATGAGCAGTTCATCGACGCGCTGCACGGCAACTTCAAATCCAACTTCCTGCTGCACTATAACTTCCCTCCCTATTCGGTGGGTGAAGTTGGTCGTGTCGGCTCGCCCGGTCGCCGCGAAATCGGCCACGGCAAACTGGCATGGCGCGCGCTGCAGGCTGTTCTGCCTGCTCCGACCGATTTCCCCTACACCATCCGCGTGGTGTCCGAGATCACCGAATCGAACGGCTCCTCCTCGATGGCGTCGGTCTGTGGTGGTTCGCTGTCCATGATGGACGCCGGCGTGCCGCTGAAGGCACCGGTTGCCGGTGTCGCGATGGGTCTGATCCTGGAAGACGACGGCTCCTACGCGATCCTGTCGGACATTCTGGGCGACGAAGACCACCTGGGCGACATGGATTTCAAGGTGGCCGGTACTGCGAACGGTATCACCTCGCTGCAGATGGACATCAAGGTTGCAGGCATCACGCCTGAGATCATGGAAAAGGCACTGGATCAGGCCAAAGACGGCCGTCTGCACATCCTCGGCGAAATGGCCAAGGCACTGTCGGAAACCAACGCGTTCTCCGTCCATGCGCCCCGCATTGAGACCATGCAGATCCCGACCGACAAGATCCGTGAAGTGATCGGCTCCGGCGGTAAGGTCATCCGCGAAATCGTGGAAACCTCCGGCGCGAAAGTCGACATCAACGACGACGGCGTGATCAAGATCGCATCGGCCGACGGCACCGCGATCCAGAAGGCCTACGACATGATCCACTCGATCGTGGCAGAGCCGGAAGAAGGCGCCATCTACACCGGTAAGGTTGTGAAGATCGTCGACTTCGGCGCCTTCGTGAACTTCTTCGGCAAGCGTGACGGCCTGGTGCATGTGTCCCAGATCGAAAACCGCCGCCTGAACCACCCTTCGGACGTTCTGAAGGAAGGCCAGGAAGTGAAAGTAAAGCTGCTGGGCTTTGACGATCGCGGCAAGGTCCGCCTGTCCATGAAAATCGTGGATCAGGAAACCGGCGAAGAAATCAAAGCCGAGAAGAAAGAAGACGCAGAGTAATCTGCCTTCCCTTTCCAAGCACCCGGAACCCCGCCAGAAATGGCGGGGTTTCTTCGTTTCAGTGGCAGCTGGTTCCTGTTCGCCTCTTTTCACCACCGGTCAAGATCGCTACCTCTGGGAGCATGAGATCCTACATCATTCATATGGCCGACGATCAGAAACGCGCGCCAAATGTGGCGCGTCTGATGGCGCAGCTGCCGCAGCCGGAAGTGGTCGAGGCGGTCAACGGCCGGGCGGCGCTTCAGGCGGGACTTGTGCCTCTCTGCGATGGGGATCTGCACCGGCCACATTACCCCTTCGCGCTGCGGGCAGGCGAAGTCGGATGTTTTCTATCCCATCGCAAGTGCTGGCAGAAAATCGCGGAAGGCATGGATGATTTCGGACTGATCGTTGAGGACGATCTGGCGTTTGAGCCCAACCTCTGGCGCGACGCGATGGCGCTTGTCGGCAACCATGCCGACAAGGATCACTTCATCCGCCTGCCTGCCAAACAGCGCGAGTCAGCGCGGCAGGTCGTAGCGCAAACAGGCGCGGCGCGCATGTTTCTGCCAAGGCGCATCGGACTGCAAACCGTGGCACAGGTGGTGGGCAAGACCGCCGCCGCCCGATTGCTGGAAGCAAGCGAGACGCTGGACCGGCCGGTTGACACCTTCCTTCAGATGCACTGGGTTCACCGCCAGCCAGTACATACCATATGGCCAAACGGCGCATCTGAGCTGACCGAGGCCCTGGGCGGATCAACCATCCAATCCCGTCCAGCAGGTGGCAAGCTTGCGCGGGAGCTGAAACGCGCGCTCTACCGGACACAGGTCGCCTTGCGATCGCAAAAGCCCGGTTAGACCCGCAATAGAAAAGGGGCCAGACGGCCCCTGTTCATGACGACATGTCAGCAGGGCCGCTTACGTGCCCCGCTACGCCTTCCTACAGATCACTCTGGCGCTTTGGTCTTGCGCAGATAGGGGAAGATCGTTTCGAACTCGCCAAATTTAGCCTTCGCATCCTCGTTCGAGACGCTGGGGGGGATGATGACATCTTCGCCCGGAACCCAGTTTGCCGGAGTTGCTACACCTTTGCCGGACATCTGAAGGCCATCCAGCGCGCGCAGAATCTCCGCAAAATTGCGCCCGACGGTCATCGGGTAGGTCATCGACAGCTTCAGTTGCTTGTCAGGTCCGATGATGAAGACCGACCGCACCGTGGCGCTATCTGCGGGCGTGCGGCCATCAGGCAGATAGGCCTCTGCCGGCAGCATGTCGAAAGCCTTGGAGACAGCCAGACCTTCATCCGCGATGATCGGAAAGCCTGCCGCAGCTTTGCCGTAGCTTTCGATGTCGCCTTTCCATTTCTTGTGGTCTTCGACACCATCCACGGACACACCGATCACCTTCGTGTTGCGTGCAGCCCATTCATCAGCCAGCTGCGCCACGGCAGAAAACTCTGTGGTGCAAACCGGTGTAAAATCCTTGGGGTGGGAAAACAGGATCGCCCAGCTGTCGCCGATCCAGTCATGAAACGAGACGGTGCCCTGATCGGTTTCTGCGGTGAAATCCGGAACCACATCATTGATACGCAAACCCATGGGTCTCTCCTCTGCTGTCAAATGAATGCTATCTGGTGAGTAACCTAACCACTCGGCGCGCAGGTTAAACCCTTGATGGGCGACAGGCAGACGAAAAGATCGCCCCACGCGTCAATCTGCCCCCATCGGAACATCTGCACGGATTGGTGCCGGGCATCATACCGCCGTTCCATATAGGGTCAAAGTGGCGAAAATTATTCCGCTGCAAAATTTGATCAAATTATGAATTCCCCCCCTTGCTCATCCGAAACGCCAGTGACAGAGTGTCCGCCAATCGCGGGCACCGCCCCGTCACACCCTGACAATCGGGAGATCGACAGATGATCGAGAAACGTGATTTTTACATCAACGGCCAATGGGTCGCCCCGGCTGCCCCGAATGATTTCGAAGTGATCGACCCATCGACCGAAGCGCCTTGCGCGGTCATCTCGCTTGGCAGTGCGGCGGATACAGATGCTGCCGTCGCGGCTGCAAAGGCGGCGCTGCCGGGCTGGATGGCCACTCCGGTAGAAGAGCGCATCGCGCTGGTCGAAAAGCTGATCGAGATCTATGAGAGCCGCACTGAAGATCTGGCGCAGGCAATGAGCATCGAAATGGGTGCGCCGATTGATATGGCCCGCACCCAGCAGGCAGGCGCTGGCAGCTGGCATCTGCGCAATTTCATCAAGGCGGCCAAGGCGTTCTCCTTCGAAGCGCCGCTGGGTGACCATGCCCCGAATGATCGTATCATCCACGAGGCGGTTGGTGTCGCTGCGCTGATCACGCCGTGGAACTGGCCGATGAATCAGGTCACACTGAAAGTTGGCGCGGCGGCCATTGCCGGGTGCACTATGGTTCTGAAACCCTCAGAGCAGAGCCCGCTCAATGCAATGATCTTTGCCGAAATGATGGATGCGGCCGGTTTCCCTGCGGGCGTATTCAATCTGGTCAATGGCGACGGCGCCGGTGTCGGCACTCAGCTGTCCAGCCACCCGGACGTGGATATGGTGTCCTTTACCGGGTCGACCCGCGCAGGCACGGCGATTTCCAAGGCCGCAGCCGACACGCTGAAAAAAGTTCATCTGGAGCTGGGTGGCAAAGGCGCCAACGTCATCTTTGAAGATGCCGATGACAAGGCCGTCAAGCGCGGTGTCCTGCATATGATGAACAACACCGGCCAGAGCTGTAACGCCCCAAGCCGGATGCTGGTTCAGAAAAGCATCTATGACAAAGCTGTCGAAGAAGCTGCTGCTGTTGCCAGCAAGGTGGAGGTTGGCCCCGCCTCCAGCGAAGGCCGCCACATCGGGCCGGTTGTGAACGAACTGCAATGGACTAAGATCCAGGATCTGATCCAGAAAGGCATCGACGAAGGCGCCCGCCTTGTCGCAGGTGGAACCGGCCGTCCTGATGGGCTGAACCAGGGTTTTTATGTCAAGCCCACCGTCTTTGCCGATGTGAACAACCAGATGGCCATCGCCCGCGAAGAGATCTTTGGCCCGGTGCTGTCGATTATCCCCTTCGAGACCGAAGAAGAAGCGATCGAAATCGCCAACGATACCCCCTACGGGCTGACCAACTATGTGCAGACACAGGATGCGGCCCGTGCCAATCGCATGGCTCGCAAACTGCGCGCCGGCATGATCGAGATGAACGGCAAATCCCGCTCCGCCGGATCTCCCTTTGGCGGGATGAAGCAATCTGGCAACGGCCGCGAAGGCGGCAGCTGGGGCATCGAGGACTTCCTGGAAGTCAAAGCCGTCGGCGGCTGGGCTGCAGAATAGGCCTATTTTTCTGGGTCCAGAACAACAGGAGCCGCCCCCAGAGGGCGGCTCCTTGCTTTCCTGCATCAGGGCTTTGCTGGGACCAGGGCTTTGCTGGCGCCTCATGCTGGTGCAAAACAGGCTCTAATTGGGCAGTTCAAGCACCAGTTGGGGCAGGCCGTCGGAGGTACACTCAGCTGAGCGGCCATCCCAGCCGATGGTTCCGGTGATCCGCTGGCGCAGCGCTGAGAAACTGTCGAATTTCACAACATCGACCGGTTGTTCCAGATGCAGGGTAACGCGTCGTCGGGCGCCGCCAGCAAACACCTGCAACCCTCGCAGCTCGGCTGTGAAGGCCTGGCCAAGGTAGCTGCCCCTCAGGATCTGCCCGATCTGCAACGCCTGCTGCGCAACATCCGGGCGTGGCCTGTCAGCCTTGGCGCTGATCGTGTTCCAATCCTTGTAGCCATATTGCCGGGCCACCATCTCAAGCGCGGTGCTATGCGAGAGTGTGTGGTTACGTGCCTGCAACTGAGCGCGCAGATTGCGGGCCTGCTGCTTGAGGCTCCCAATGGGCGGGAGATCTGTCTGGCTATTTGTCATTCTTGCCTCTTGTCCAATCAACAAGATGCGCCGGATAAATGGGGCCCGCATTGCCATTGGCGCATCACATGGAAGGGCGAAAGACAGGAGTTTCAGCGCGGGGGTTCACCATGGTCTTCTCAACCGCGAGCGGCAGGGCCCCGACCCTTACGTCAGCCTTAGGCCGTTCAATCGGCCGAGGTCAAGACCCAAGCCAGCCTGCACAACAGGTGCTGGCCTGATTGTCACGCCCCGGCCCCATCAGCAGATGACATCAGATATCCGTCTGGCGAAGCCACGCGGCTGTGATTTTTCGCTTGATCTAAACCTGACTTGAGATTGCAGGCTGTCGCTACCTGACCATTCAGCGGAGCCTTAAGATGATCCATGTTCAGGATAACGCTACCGGCAAAACACATATCGAAACGGAACTGACCGGAATCTATGAGACGCATCTGACGGTTAAAGACCTAGACCGTGCGATGACATTCTACGGAGGGACCATGGGTTTGCAGCTGGCCCACCATCTGCCGGAACGACAGGCCGCATTCTACTGGGTGGGCGGTCAGTCTCAGGGAATGCTGGGGCTCTGGGCCGGTGGATCCGCACCAATGGGACTGCGGCTGCACATGGCGTTTCGCAGTACCGTAGCGGCGATGGATGGCATCTGTGACCGGTTGACGGATGCGGGAATCATACCGCTCGATTTTAACGGCAGCCCAACCGATGAGCCGGTGGTGCTGGGCTGGATGCCGGCGCTCTCGATCTACTTCAAGGATCCTGACGGGCATTCAATCGAGATCCTCGCACCAATGCCGGATCAGCCGGATCCCGATTTCGGCATCGCAGCCCTTGGTGACTGGCAGGCGCGATACGGCGGATGAGCGAGGGCGGGACTGGTCACGACACTGCTTCACGCATATGAACGCCCCTGTAGCTCTTCGAGGGACCGACGATGATTATCACCCGCCTGCACGGCCGACTGGGCAACCAGATGTTCCAATATGCCGCCGGGCGCGCGCTGGCGGATCGGCTTGGGGTCTCGCTGGCGCTGGACAGCCGTGGCGCGGAGCTGCGCGGCGAAGGTGTCCTGACACGTGTCTTCGACCTTGATTTGGCGGCGCCGGACAAATTACCTCCGCTGCGCCAGACCGAACCACTGCGCTATGCGGTATGGCGCAGCCTCGGGCAGGGGCTGGGTGCAGGACCGAAACTCCGGCGAGAAGCTGGCCTTGGCTACAATGCAGATTTCGAACACTGGGGCGACGACAGCTATCTGCACGGCTATTGGCAGAGCGAGCACTATTTCAATGGGTGCGCCGAACGGATCAGGCGCGACTTCACCTTCCCTGACTTCTCAAATCAGCAGAACGCCGAGATGGCGGCCAGGATCAGTGAGAGCAACGCGATCTCGCTGCATGTTCGGCGGGGCGATTATCTGACGCTCGCGGCGCATGTGCTTTGCGATCAGTCTTATTACGAAGCCGCGCTGCAACAGGTGCTGGACGGGCTGGAGGGACAGCCAACGGTCTATGTATTTTCGGACGATCCGCAGTGGGCCAAGGACAACCTCCCCCTCCCCTGTGACAAGGTGGTGGTGGATTTCAATGGCGCGGAAACCGACTACGAGGACATGCGCCTGATGAGCCTGTGCAGGCATAACATCATCGGCAACAGCTCCTTCTCCTGGTGGGCCGCCTGGTTGAACCAGAACGCGAAGCGCCGGGTTGCGGGACCGGCAAAATGGTTCGGCGACCCCAAGCTGAACAACCCCGATATCCTGCCACCGGACTGGCTGCGGATCAGCGTCTAGCAACTGCTGCGATCAGAACGGTGCCTTGACGCGGAACTTCATCGATTCGCCGCTGTCGGGATGTTTGATACGCAGCTCTTCTGCGTGCAGCATCATGCGTGGATGATCCAGTGCAGCCCCCTGAGCGTAAAGCGGATCGCCCAGAATGGCGTGTCCGAGCGAGAGCATATGCACACGCAACTGATGCGAGCGACCTGTCTTTGGCGTCAGACGCACACGTGTCGCGGCCTCTTCATATTTTATCACCCGCCAATCGGTCACCGCCTCCTTGCCAGTGTCATGGCAGACCATCTGGCGCGGGCGGTTTGGCCAATCGACGATCAGCGGCAAATCGACGGTCCCGCTGCGCGGCTCTAGCCTGCCACCGATGCGCGCGATATAGGCTTTCTTTGCGGTACGTTTTTCAAACTGCATCGAGAGATGGCGTTGGGCGTACGGAGTGACCGCAAACACCATTACGCCGGAGGTATCGCGATCCAGTCGATGGACCAGCAACGCCTCGGGAAACACTGCCTGCAAGCGGGTGAGCAGACAGTCCGCAAGGTGTTCTCCGCGCCCCGGTACGCTCAGCAGACCATGGGGCTTGTTCACCACCAATAGCTGCGCGTCATGATGCAGGATATCCAATGGATCCGTCGGCGGGGTATAATCGCTAGAAACAGTCATGCCCGCGTCCCTAGCGATCCGGCGCCCGCAGGGCAAGGTATCGCTACGTCGTGCTTGCCCGGGATCTGGCGGAGCGTCAGGGTGGCGGCAACCCCTGCCTCACCGCGGGCTCCCTGTTCTGAGAGGTGCAGCATGACACATCCGACCATCAACAGGCTGCAAGAGGTTGTTGCCAAAGGCGACGACAGCCAGATTGCAGATCTCCTGGCGGAGGATGTGCAGTTCCTGCCCCCGACCTATTGGAAAACTTGGACCGGTCGCGCACCAGTGGCGGCGATTCTGGGTCATGTCGGTCAGGTATTCAGTGACTTTCGCTATCGTCGGATCATGGGGGACGGAAACGACTGGGCGTTGGAGTTCCAGTGCAAGATCGGCGAGTTCGATGCTGTGGGCGTTGACCTGATCACGTTGAATTCGCACGGCCTGATCAGCCATTTCGAGGTGGTCATGCGCCCCTATAAAAGCGTCGGCGTGCTGCGCGCCGCAATCATGGAACGGGTCACCACCGACCCACGATTTCTGCAATATCAAAAGGCGCTCAGCTGATCGGCATCGATCATATCGCCCGCATTGTCCTGCTGCCGCTTCTGGTGGTGCAGGCAGTTAACGTCCGGCGAAGGGCGCTGAACCTGCCGGAACCCTCGGGGCCTCGGTTCGGCCAACAGGGACAGGGCACGCCGCTACGGCTGTTGATTGTCGGCGACAGCTCAGCTGCTGGTGTCGGTGTCGGTCGCCAGAACGATGCGCTCTCCGGTCAACTGACATCGCGCCTGACGCAAGGTCGGCATCTGACCTGGCGGCTGGAGGCCACAACCGGGCATCGCAGCGCAGATGCTCTGGCGCGGGTGCGTGCGCTGCCGCCGCAGACCTTTGACGTTGCGGTTCTGGCATTGGGGGTCAATGACGTGACCCGGCTTGCGCGGCGGCGACGGTTTCACATGGAACAGTGCGCGCTGATCAAGCTCCTGCGGGACCGGTTTGGTGTCAGGCTCGTGGTCTTGTCAGGAGTGCCACCAATGGCATATTTTCCAGCCCTTCCCCAACCGCTGGCTTGGGTCCTGGGTCGCCACGCGGCGCGGCTGGACCGGGTTCTATCCAACTTGGCCGCAGGAAATCACGATGTCATCCACCTGCCATTCACGATGGCGCCCGACCCAGCGCTGGCAGCGCAGGACGGCTATCATCCGTCGGCAGCCGCCTATTCTCTTTGGGCTGAAACCTTAGCAGAGACCATCAACGCGGAACTGTCCTGCACATCCCGGCCCGCCCCTCAGGTCCGGCGCATCTGCCGCACCAATGAGACCGAGTAGATCACCAGCGCCAGCCAGATCATCGGAAAGGCGATCATGCGCGCGCGACCGAAGTCTTCGCCAAAAATGAACACCGCTGCCAGAAATATCATCGTCGGAGCAATATATTGCAGGATACCGATGGTGGAGAGCCGCAGCAGTTTGGCGCCATTGGCGTAGGTGATCAGCGGCACCGCTGTGACCAAACCACAGCCCAGCAGCAACGCGGTGTCGCTGAACGCTCCCGCGAAATGCGCGTCACCGGAGGCCGTAAGATAGAGCAGATATCCCAGCGCCGGAGGGGTCAGGATCAGCACTTCCAGCATGAAACCCTGATTGGGGCCGACCGGCAGGGATTTCTTGAAGAACGCATAGAACCCCCAGCTGAGAGTAAGACCAATGGCAGCCCACGGCAGGCGCCCGGCGTCAACGGCAAGCACCATCACCGCCAGTGCCGCCAGACCGATTGCGACCAGCTGTGCCGGCAACAATCTCTCTCCCAGCAAAAGTGCACCCAACATGACGCTGAACAGCGGGTTGATATAATACCCCAGCGCCGCATCAAGCGCATGCCCGGTTGCAATCGACCACACATAGATGCCCCAATTCACTGAGATCAGCGCCGCTGTCACCGCCCCCATCATCAAGACCTTGGGCGAGGTCAGCGCCGCGCGCAGATCACGGGTTCGACGCAGGATAATGAGTAGCACACCCGCCACGGGCACCGACCAGATTACCCGATGCGCGACAACTTCGGCGGCGGGCATATGTGCCAGCGCTTTCATATAGATCGGCAGAAATCCCCACATCAGATAGGCGGAAACTGCAAAGGCAAGGCCCTGCGGCGTGTCTTTGTTCTCAACTGATGAGGTCATCGTGGAATCTCCCTGAGCCGCGTTTATGACAGCTCAGCGCGCAATTGACAGAGCGGAAGCACAAAAAACACTGCTGTCGGCGATGGTAGACGGCCTTATCGGATCGGCGGGGAAAGAGTGCGCGAACGGCGCACATATTCTCCCGCTGATCTCGCCCCCCTGGGATCCTTAGAGGTGTCCTATGCCTTCACCCGCTCCGATTTCGGATCATACATCGGCTTCAGGGAAGCTTCGGCTTTCACTTTCATGCCGCAGACGTCGATCTCATAGACCGAACCCAACACATCCGCTGCGCTTTCCCCCTCGCAGGGCACATAGCCCATGCCGATGGCGGCACCCAGCGTGTGGCCGTAGTTACCGGAGCTGAGATAGCCCACGTATTTGCCGTCGCGGATGATCGGCTCGTTGTGGAACAGCAGCGGCTCGGGATCGGTCAGTTTGAACTGAACCATGCGGTTCTTAGGACCGCTCTCCTTGCGCTCCAGCACCGCGGCCTTGCCGATAAAGTCGTCCTTGCCGACGGCAACCGCAAAGCCAAGCCCTGCATCGATCACATTGTCTTCGCAAGTGATGTCGTGGCCGAAGTGGCGGAACCCCTTCTCGATCCGGCAGCTGTCCATCATGTGCATGCCGCAGGGCTTGAGCCCCATGTCCTGGCCCGCCTCCCAGAGGGTTTCGAAGGCATGGCCGGACATTTCCGCCGGGATGTAGATTTCCCAGCCAAGTTCACCCACGTAGGTCACCCGGTGCACACGGGCGAGCCCCATGCCAAGTTCGATCTCTTGCGCGGTGCCGAAGGGGTTCACCTCATTGGAGAAATCATTGGGCGACACTTTCTGCAGCAGTTCGCGGGAGTTCGGGCCCATGACGGCCAGAACGCCCTCTCCAGCAGTGACGTCTGTCAGTACGACGTTGAAACCGCCCTTGTTGCGCATCATCCAAGTCTGATCGGCGAGGCGGGTCACCGCCGGGGTCACCACCAGATAGACGGTCTCGCTCAGACGGGTGACGGTCACATCCGCCTCTATCCCGCCGCGGCTGTTCAGGAACTGGGTGTAGACGATCTTGCCCGCCGGAACCGAGACATTGGCACCGCAGATGTAGTTCAGGAACTTCTCCACATCCGGGCCTTCGACGCGGATCTTGCCAAAGGAGGACATGTCGTACATGCCGACGTTTTCACGGACAGCGCGGTGTTCAGCTGCAGAATTTTCGAACCAGTTCTGGCGTTTCCAGCTGTACTGGTACTCGCGCTCCTGGCCTTCGTTCGCGAACCAGTTGGCGCGTTCCCAGCCACCGATTTCGCCGAATACGGCGCCCTGCTCCTTGAGGTGGTAGTGGAACGGGGTGCGGCGCACGCCGCGGGCCGTGGCCTTCTGGCGGTAGGGGAAATGGTCCGCATAGAGCAGGCCGAGGGTCTCTTTTGAACGCTCGAACAGGTAATGCTTGTTGCCCTGGAACGGGTGCATCCGGGAGATGTCCACATCGCCGAGGTCAAACGGCTTCTGGCCGTCTTCCATCCACTGCGCCAGCGCCATGCCGGCGCCGCCTGCGGACTGGATGCCGATCGAGTTGAAGCCTGCGGCGACCCAGAAGTTGTCCATCTCGGGCGCCAGGCCCAGGTGGTAGGCGTCATCCGGGGTGAATGATTCCGGGCCGTTGAAGAAGGTGTGGATACCTGCCTCCGCCAGCATCGGCATCCGGTTGCAGGCGGCCTCCAGGATCGGTTCGAAATGATCGAAGTCCTCCGGCAGCTGGTCGAATTCGAAGCTGTCGGGGATGCCGTTCATTGCCCAGGGCTTGGCATTGGGTTCGAAGGCACCGAGCAGGATTTTCCCTGCATCTTCCTTGTAGTAGGCGCATTCATCCGGCACCCGCAGCACCGGCATCTGGGTCAGGCCTTCGATACCTTCAGTGACAATGTAGAAGTGCTCGCAGGCATGCAGCGGAACGTTGACGCCTGCCATGCGGCCGACCTCATGGCCCCACATGCCGGCGCAGTTCACCACCATGTCGCATTCGATATGGCCCTGCGCCCCGCCATCGTCGCTGGCCCAGTCCACACCAGTAACGCGGCGGCCCTGTTTGGAGATGCCGGTGACCCTGATGCGCTCCTTGACCAGCGCGCCGCGCTGGCGGGCGCCCTTGGCCAGGGCCAGCGCAATGTTGGCCGGATCCGCCTGCCCGTCAGTCGGCAGCCAGACGCCGCCGGTCACGCCGTCCAGATTGATGTGCTCGTAGCGCTCCTTCACCTCCTTGGGCGACAGCTCCTCCACCGGCACGCCAAACGCGCGCGCCATGGCGGCGTTGCGGTAAAGCTCTTCAAGCCGCTCATCGGTCAGGGCAGCGGACACCGACCCCACCTGACGCATACCCGTCGCGACTCCGGTTTCTGCCTCAAGCCCCAAATAGAGCTCGGCCGAATAGCGGGCGAGTTTGGTCATGTTGGAGGACGCGCGCAGTTGGCCGATCAGCCCCGCGGCATGCCATGTGGTGCCGGAGGTCAGCTGCTTACGCTCCAGCAGCACCACATCCTTCCAGCCGAGCTTGGTCAGGTGATAAGCTACCGAGCAGCCGATCACGCCGCCGCCGATAATGACAACACGGGCCTTGTTGGGAAGATCGCTCATCTTGTGTCTCCTGATCTCGTTTGATCAGACCCTGCCACAGATAGGCGACAGCAAATGTATGAAAAACGCCAATCTTGCCGCTGTATTCTCCGTCGCTAATGGGCGGGTTTCCGACGTCGCTCCATGGACTGGGAAGCGCGTCGTGACTTTCGCAGGGCAAAAGGGGTAATGCCGAAAAAAGCCTTATACAGGGTCGAAAACCCGTTGGAGAATCCGCAGGCCAATCCGATTTCCCGCACGCTCATAGTGGTGTTGAGCAGCAGATTATTCGCCTTGTTCAGCCGCATTTCGCGGTAAAACCCGTTTGGAGTGGTGCCCAGAAAAGTATTGAACTTGCGCTCCAGCGATCGGGTCGAAATCCCCAGTTGATCCACGATCTCGTTGATCGGCAACGGGTCTTCGATGTGCTCCTGCATCACGCGAATGGCCTGATCAAGGTCAGCATCACCGGTAACCGTTGGCTTCACACCTGAGAAGGGTTGCAGCGATGCGTAATCGCGTATCTTGTCATGCAGCAGGATATTGGCAACCGTCACCTGGGCGGCGGCCGTTGTCAGCTGTCCAATCAAGGCAAGAACGATATCCACCGTCGACCCCATTCCGGCACAGGTCACAACCTGACCATCCTCGCTTGCAAGCGCGAAGTTGGCGTCAAACAATCCAATACGTTCGCGCATCAAAGTGGCGTTTTCCCAATGTGTCGTGTGGAGCCCCCCCTGCTTTCCGCTGTCGCGGATGTACCGGCTTGCCGCCTCAGCCAGCAGATAGACTTTGGCTCCGCGCGCGCGGTATTTGCTGATCAGCGGCCCCATCGACAGCGCAGGGCAATCGGGATCCGTGTTGCCAAGAACAAAAACACAATCCGCCTCGGCGCGGCTTGCAAAAGGCTCCGTCTCGACAAAGGCACCCGCCCGGCAGCCGATCTGACCACCCGCTGCGGAGCGAAGGGTCCAGGAGAACGGTGGCTGCGCCAACACCCGATTGGCCAGGCGCAACGGCTCCACCACGGCGGAAAATTCCGTCAAGACGAAACCTTCGCTCAGCAGGATATCAACCTGCCACCGACGTTCCCCAGGGGCGGGGCCCCCGGAGGTCGCGCGAGGGTCAGGCCCGGAGCCGGTCATTGCCCGGATCCCACAGTGGTTCGTCTTTTTGAACCACCGCACGGTATTTCTCACCGTAGATTTCGATCTCCAGTTCGGTTCCGGGCATCGCCAACTCAGGTCGCACCATGCCCAGCGCGATGGAGGCGTTCACACGGTAGCCCCAGTCGCCAGAGGTGGTTTCGCCCACGATCTCGTCATCCTTCCAGATGCAGGACATATAGGGCGCGTCCGCCTCCCCGGCATCGACAATCAGGGTGACAAAGGATTTCTTCACCCCGCGCTGCTTTTCGGCCTGGATCGCGGCCTTGCCCGGGAAATCCTGCGGTTTGTCCAGCTTGACGAACCGCTCCAGCCCGCCTTCAAGCAGCGAGTAGTCGGTGGACAGGTCACCCTTCCAGGTGCGGTAGCCCTTTTCGATGCGCAGGGCGTTCAGCGCGTACATGCCAAACGGCTTGGCGCCGCCCGCCAGCAGGGCCTCGTAAATCTCCGGTTGATGCGCGTTGGCGCAATGGACCTCCCAGCCCAGTTCGCCAGCAAAGGACACCCGCGCCAGGAAGGCGGGCTTGCCCGCGACCGTGGCTTCCTGATGGGTCAGCCAGCCCAGCGACAGATCGGCATCCGAGATGCCCGCCAGCAGCTCCCGCGATTTCGGGCCGGTGACGATCATGGTTGCAAATTCGGTGGTGCGGTCGGTCAGGGTCAGGCCCTCGGGCAGCGCCTTCTTCAGGATCTCGAAGTCGTGCCACTGGGCCGAGCCCGCGGTGATCAGGGTGAAGTGGTCCTCGCCATGACGGATGCAGGACATCTCCGTCAGGATACGGCCGCGGTTATCTGCGAAGTAGACCAGGTTCATCCGGCCCGCCTTGGGCAGACCCCCGGTGATCATCCCGCGCAGAAACTCGGCTGCGCCCTCACCGTCCAGGTTGAAACGGGAGAAACCCGGCAGGTCCAGCACGCCAACATCGTCGCGGACCGCTTCGCATTCTTCCTTGATCCGCTGCTGCCACGGGCCGGAGCGGCCCCAGGTATGGGTGGCCTCCTCGGAGGTGTCGTCACCATCCTTTGCAAACCAGTTGGCGCGCTCCCAGCCGTTGTAGGCGCCCATCTGGCCGCCGAGCTCCTTGATGCGGCAATGCACCTGGCTGACTTTCTTGTCGCGCGCTGCCGGCCATTCGTGATGCGGAAAGTGCATGGCGTATTCGTTGCCGTAGACTTCCATGCCTTTCTTGTCGCAGTAATCCTGGTCGGTGTAGTCGGTGTAACGGCGCGGATCGCAGGACCACATGTCCCACTCGGTCTGGCCGTCGGCGATCCACTCCGCCAGCACCTTGCCGGCACCGCCGCCCTGGGCGATGCCAAAGGTAAAGACACAGGCTTCGAACGCGTTGTCCACGCCCGGCATCGGGCCCAGCAGCGGCAGACCGTCGGGGGCATAGGGAATCGGGCCGTTGATCACGCTGGAGACGCCGGTGGACGCCATCAGCGGCACCCGCTCCATCGCGTCGGTGACGATATCCTCGATCCGGTCCAGATCGTCCGACCACAGCTGGAACGAAAAATCGTCCGGCATCCGGTCGTCCTCGGTCATCCAGTGGCCCCTGCAGTTCGGCTCATATGGCCCGAGGTTGTAGCCGTTCTTTTCCTGACGCAGGTAATAGGACACATCCACGTCGCGGATCAGCGGGAGTTTCTTGCCGGTCTTCTTGGTGTGCTCTTCGATCTCGGGGATCTGTTCGGTCAGCAGATACTGGTGGCTCATCACCATCATCGGCACAGTGCGCCCGCCATAGGGCTTGAACCACTCTCCGACACGCTGGGCATAATAACCGGCGGCGTTCACCACATAATCACAGGCAATATCGCCCTTCCCGGTATGCACGATCCAGGTCTTGTCTTCCTTCTGGCTGACACCGGTTGCCGGGCAGAAGCGGATGATCCTCGCGCCCATGTCGCGGGCGCCCTTGGCCAGCGCCTGCGTCACCTGCGCCGGGTCGATGTCGCCGTCTGACGGATCCCACAGCACACCTTTCAGGTCGTGGGTCTCCAGGAACGGATAACGCTCCTTGGCCTGCTCAGGCGTCCATATCTCCATCCCGATGCCCTGATAGCGGCCCATGGAGCAGGCGCGTTCAAACTCCTGCATTCGCTCCTTGGTATGGGCAAGACGGATCGAGCCGGTCTGGTGGTAATTCATCGGATAGTCGACCTCTTCACCGAGGCGGGCATACAGCTCGGTCGAGTAGCGCTGCATGTTCATGATCGCCCAAGAGGTCGAGAATGTCGGGACATTGCCCGCCGCGTGCCAGGTCGAGCCTGCCGTCAGCTCGTTCTTCTCCAGGAGCACGCTGTCGGTCCAGCCCTTCTTGGCCAGGTGATAGAGTGCCGAACAGCCGACGACGCCGCCGCCGATGATGACCACACGGGCCTTGGATGGAAAATCGGACATGATTGCTCCCTGATGTCAGTCCTCTTGCGGCACGCCGTCCGCGATGTCGTAGTAGTCGCCCTTGTCCGCAACAAAGATATGCTTCTCTAGGGAGACACCGGTAGGTGCCTCGATCGAGCCAAGCGAAAAACAGATCGCGTCCCCATCTTCAGCTTTCCAGAACAGAAACGATCCGCAACGGGCGCAGAAACCCCGTTTCGCCACCGGACTGGCCGCGTACCAGCTCACCTCGCCGGAGATCATCAGCTCTGCCTCCGGCACGCGAGCCGACGACCATATACCCCCGGATTGCCGACGGCATTGGCCGCAGTGACACATCGAGGCGCCCTGCGGTTGGGCGGATGTCTCATAATGAATACCCCCGCAAAGACAGGACCCCCTGATCATCTTGCAACCTCCAGGTTGGGAGCGCTGCTCGCGCCGAGCAGAACGCCGTAAACAATGAAACAAATT
This sequence comes from Phaeobacter sp. JH204B, assembly GCF_048055755.1. Lineage (NCBI taxonomy): Bacteria > Pseudomonadati > Pseudomonadota > Alphaproteobacteria > Rhodobacterales > Roseobacteraceae > Phaeobacter > Phaeobacter sp. JH204B. The sequence goes on along the minus strand of NZ_JAYMXF010000010.1, from coordinate 103,086 downwards.
GCCAGCAGGCGACGGATCCAGACGCTGAAGACGGCTTTCATCGCAGCTTTTCCCAGGCCGGCACCCAGCAGGGTAAAACCGGTGTAACTCAGAGTGGTCAGGCCCAAGGCAGTGGGCACGATCATCAGCATCTGGTCCCAGACCGGCACGTCCGGCTGGATGAACTGCGAGAACGCGGCGAGATAACCCGCCACGCTCTTCGGATTGATCACGGCCACCGCCAAGGCGTGCAGGTAGATGTGACGGGCGGGCCGGACAGTGGCCGGAACCGGGCGTGTCGCGTTGCGCCAACCACGCCAACCCAGATAAATCAGAAACCCGGCGCCAATCAGCTTGGCCACCAGAAATCCGGTGGGCGAGGCTGCGATCAGAGTCGTCACCCCCAGGGCCGACAGCAATAGGAACAACGTCGCTTGCGTCAGGATCGCCAGAACACCGACCATTGCACGCCCAAACCCCAAGGCCATTCCGTTGGAGATACAATTCACCGCATTCGGCCCGGGTGTGGTCACGAAGACAGCCCAGAACAACGCAAATATGATCCAGGCATCAATACTCATCAGTACACCGGTGGAGCAATAACCCAGACCGCGACGGCCGGCGTGTCATAGGGGTTGGCCCATTGGTACGGCTCTTCCTTGATCCGGAAACTGTCGCCGGGCCCCACGGTGAAACTGCGCCCCCCGATAAGCAGGTCCAACCGGCCTGAAATCATGTAGCCAACCTCCTGCGTCGGGCGGTCGGCGGGGGTCTGCATCCGCGAATGCGGACGAAAGGTGGAGTGCACCATCTCGAAGTCATCGGTCAGATCGGGCGACAGCAGTTCTTCGATCAGACCTTCGTCGCCCGACCCCATCGGACGGCGCGCGCCTGCGCGGACAATGTACCCCTGTTCTGAAACCGGCGCCGCCGAATGGGCAAACAACATCGACATCGGCACATCCAACGAGCTGGCAATCGCTCTAAGATCAGAAATCGACGGTTCCGACATATCCCGCTCGACCTGGCTCAACCAGCCAACAGACCGACCAAGACGCCCCGCAAGATCGGCAAGCGTCGCACCACGCGCCTTACGCAAGGCGCGCAGATCCGCACCGAGTGTTGCGTGATATGGTGATTGATCTGTCACAGGGGCTCCATGAAAAAGCGGGTCATTTTTTCACGATGCACTGGCTTTGTGAAATTTCAAAGCCTTTTTTCATGAACGGCCCTGACAAACAAAAACCGGGGCCATAAAGGCGCCCGGCTTCGTCATCTTTCCAGAAATACTCTGGGGTGAGGCCGTCAGGCCGAGGGGCAACGCCCCTTAATCACCGAATCAATCGGCGCGGCTAAAGACCTGCTTCAATATGAGCGTCAGCTGCTCTGCGTCTTCTTGCGTGAAGGCATCCGGCTGATCGCTGTCGATATCAAACACGCCGATCAGCGCTCCGTCGCGGTTCCAGACCGGCAGCACCAGCTCGGACCGTGTCGATGACGCACAGGCGATATGGCCCGGAAAGGCGTCAACATCGGCGACCAGCTGCACCTCACCGCTGCGCGCCGCTGCTCCGCAGACGCCGCGTGAAAACGGGATCTGCAAACATCCATGACCACCCTGATAGGGGCCAATCTTCAGCAATTGCGGCGCCACTACCCGATAAAACCCAGTCCAGTTGAACCGATCATCGCTGTGGTGGACCTCACAGGTCACGGTTGCCATCAGCGCAACTTCGTCAGTCTCGCCCTCAGTCAGTGCAGCGATAGTCTTGGCAAGTGTTTCGTACTCGACCTGCAAGAGCAGCCCTCCTCAAGTGTAGCAGAGGGGGCTGTCTGCCCCCTCTTGACCTTCAGGTCAATTCACCCCCGAGAGTATTTTGGTAAAGGTGACATTCACACCCGCTCAATCGCGATTGCCGTTCCCTCGCCGCCGCCGATACAGATGGCAGCGATCCCCCGTTTGAGACCGCGTTTTTCCAGCGCGTTGAGCAAGGTCACAATAATCCGCGCACCGGAGGCCCCAATCGGATGCCCCAACGCGCAGGCACCGCCGTTCACGTTCACCTTGTCGCGCGGCAGCCCCATTTCACGCATGAAGGCCATTGGCACAACTGCGAAGGCTTCATTCACCTCCCACAGGTCGACATCATCGGTGGTCCAGCCGATCTTCTCCATCAGCTTCTTCGCTGCTGGGACTGGAGCAGTTGTGAACAGACCCGGCGCCTGTGCGTGGCTTGCATGCCCCATGATCCGGGCGCGTATGGTCAAGCCTTGCGCCTCGGCAGCCTCCTGCGAGGCCAGAACCAAGGCCGCCGCGCCATCGGAGATCGAGGAGGCATTTGCTGCCGTTACGGTGCCATCCTTGCGGAAGGCCGGTTTGAGCGTCGGGATCTTGTCGGGGCGCGCCGATTTTGGCTGCTCATCGGCATCCGTCACGACCTCGCCTTTTCGAGTTTTTACGGTGACAGCCGCGATTTCACCGTCAAACGCACCGCTTTCCTGTGCGGCCAGCGCATTGGATAGCGATGTCAGCGCGTATTCGTCCTGCGCTTCACGGGTGAATTGATAGGTCTCAGCGCAATCCTCGGCAAAGCTTCCCATCAGGCGGCCCTTGTCATAGGCGTCCTCGAGGCCGTCGAGAAACATATGATCAACCACCTGCCCGTGCCCGATCCGCGCGCCATTGCGCATCTTCGGCAGAAGATAAGGCGCATTGGTCATGCTCTCCATACCGCCCGCAACCATGGTATCGGTCTGCCCAAGCGCGATCTGATCATAAGCAATCATCGCGGCCTTCATCCCGGAGCCACACATCTTGTTCAGCGTCGTTGCAGGCACCTCTTCTCCGAGGCCAGCCGCAAACCCGGCCTGTCGCGCGGGCGCCTGGCCCTGGCCCGCCGGAAGGACGCAGCCCATCAGGACCTCATCCACCGTGCTGGCGCCTGCCCCCTCAAGAGCTGCGCGGATTGCAGCGCCGCCGAGGTCGGCGGCCGCGACGCCGTCGTACATGCCCTGAAAACCTCCCATCGGGGTTCGGGCCGCGCCTGCGATCACTACATTTTTCATCTAATATTCCTCCTAATCTCGAAATAGTGCATACAAAATCGTAAGGATTGACGTCTAGTTTGATCGTCAACACATATTGACGCGGGGACACTCATGAGCCTGACGAGCACAACAGCAGATGGTACACAGATCGTGACCGTCAATGCCGAACGCATTGATGCAGCGATGGCCATCCAATTCAAAGAAGACATGCGCGCGACCACCGAAAATGGCCCTGATCGCGTCATTCTTGATCTGTCCGAAGTAAAATTCATCGATTCCAGCGGTCTTGGTGCTATTGTAGCTGCTATGAAGCAGCTCGGACAGGGCCGAAAACTGGACCTCGCCGGGCTGACGCCGATGGTCGACAAGGTGTTTCGACTGACGCGAATGGATACTGTTTTTGATTTGTATGCGTCACTGAGCGACGCAACGACTGCCACCCGCATCGATTCTTGACCCCACGCGTGTTTGTAACGCGGAGCGAAAAGACTATGGTAGAAACCTTTTCCTGCACGTTCACGGCAACGGAACTGGATGCCAGATCCGGTGTACAGGATGTTGTGGCGCGGCTGCGCAAAATGGGCATCCCGGAAGCCCGGGCGGATGAGGTGCAGATCGCCTTGACTGAGGCGGTGAACAACGTTGTCGAACATGCCTATGCCGGCATGGACATCGGGGATGTTCGCATACGGTGCAATCTGCACCCTGACCAGCTGTGGATCTCGATTGGCGACGGAGGCGCTCCGTTCAAGGATGGCGAATTGCCGATCGCGACCGCGCATGACTTGACTGTTGAGACCGACCAGCTGCCAGAAGGCGGCTTTGGCTGGCTGCTGATCCGCGAACTCACCTCAGATGTGCAATACAAGCGAGATGACAGCGGCAACAACCTTTCCCTGTGTTTCGAAATTCAGATGCGCAACGCCAATAGCGCGTGACGTCTAGCGCACGAGTTCCGGCATCCAGCGCCACCATGCGGACGGCACATTGGCCACCCGGCGGCGAACACCAGACCTCCTCTCTCCTCTTTATCGCTCGGTTCATCGGGCTACAGGCGGCGCCAGTGCAGATAATCTGCGCCGGAACGGCGCCTTGCCGCATTGCGCCATAGCGACAGCGGCGACTCTTTCATCCTCCTTTGTCGTTGCCTTTGCGTCCGTGCGACCTAAGCTGCCTTCCAGTTACAGGAGGCACCATGCGCGATTTTCACTTCCCCGGACGGTCGGCGGTCTTTGCCGAAAACGGTCTTTGCGCCACATCTCATCCGCTGGCGGCGGGCGCGGCCATAGACATTCTGAAACGCGGCGGAAACGCGATGGATGCCGCAATCGCTGGCGCGGTGCTGCTTGGCATCTGTGAACCGCAAATGACCGGGATTGGTGGCGATTGTTTTGTTCTTTACTCCCGCCCCGGCTCGCCGGTTATGGCCCTGAACGGATCGGGGCGTGCCGCCGCGGCCGCCAACGCGGACGGGCTGCGGGCGGATGGGTTGAGCGCGGTTCCCCTAACCAGCGCACATGCAGTGACCATACCCGGTGCAATCGATGCCTTCTGCAAACTCTCCGATACCGAAGGGCGGTTGGGGCTGGATGCCATCCTTGCCCCTGCTATCCACTATGCCGAAGTTGGGGTTCCGGTGGCTCCGCGAGTGGCCTTTGACTGGCAGAACGATGCCGACACGCTTCAGGGCAGCGCCCGCGACCAGTATCTTTTTGATGGTGAGCCACCGCGGATCGGGCAGATATTTCGCGCTCCAGGTCAAGCCGAGGTATTGCGGCGCGTCGCCAAAGACGGGCGTGATGCGTTTTATACGGGCGAGGTCGCCGAAGATATGATTGCTGCGTTGCAAGCCCGCGGCGGGTTGCAAAGCAGCAAGGATTTTGCCGCTACACAGGCTGACGTCACCATACCAGTTGTCGGCAGCTACAAGGATATCGAGCTGGTCGAACACCCGCCAAATGGTCAGGGGGCCACCGCTATTCTGATGCTGAATATCCTGAAGCATTTCGATATGGCAGGCATGAACCCAGTTGGCGCAGAACGTATTCACATCGAAGCCGAAGCCGCAAAGCTCGCCTATGATGCGCGCAACCGGTTCATTGCGGATCCAGATCACACGGTCCGTTTGGACCATATGCTGGCGCCGGAAACGGCGGTGCGCCTGGCCGAGCTGATCAATCCGAAGCGCGCGATGGCTGCACCTGCTCCGATCAGTGAGGCAGTGCATAAAGACACGATCTATATCACCGTCGTCGACAAGGACCGCATGGCCGTTTCGCTGATCTATTCGATCTTCCACGGTTTCGGATCGGGGATCGCCTCCGACAAGTTTGGCATTTTGTTGCAAAACCGCGGCGCAGGTTTCACCTTGGAAGAGGGCCACCCCAACATGCTGGCAGGCGGCAAGCGGCCAATGCACACCATCATTCCGGGAATGCTGTGCAAGGAAGGCGCGGTCACCATGCCCTTTGGCGTGATGGGTGGTGCCTACCAGCCCAATGGTCACGCGCGATTCGTCTCTAACATGACGGATTTTCGCATGGATCCCCAGGCGGCGATCGATTTGCCCCGCGCCTTTGCCGATGGCGCCACCCTGAAGGTCGAACGCGGCTACAGCGATGCGGTGAGACAAGAGCTCGCGGATATGGGACACAACATCGCGATACCGGAGACCGCAATTGGCGGAGCACAGGCGATCCAGATTCATCGCTCAGGTGTGCTGGAAGGTGCCAGCGACCCTCGGAAAGATGGCTGCGCTCTGGGGTATTAAACCGCACGACAAGACGGCGATTGAGAGAAATGGATCTTCGCACTTTGGCCGCGCCTGTGCGGAGTTCATAAGGCTGAGGTCCAGACGCCTGCCGCTTATATCAGTTCAGTTGATAATGCAGCTCATAGCTGCCTTCGTCAAAACTGCCGAACATCTCTGGAATATCGGGGTGCCCCACAGGTTCGCCGGAATAGTCGGCGATCAGGTTCTGTTCCGACACATAGGCCACGTAGTAGGTCTGATCGTTTTCCGCCAGCAGATGGTAATACGGCTGGTCCTTCACCGGGCGGCTGTCTTCGGGAATGGCCTCGTACCATTCCTCGGTATTGGCAAACTCTGGATCGACGTCGAACACAACTCCGCGAAAGGGATGTTTGCGGTGGCGGACAACCTGTCCCAGATTATATTTTGCGCGCGTTCTAAGCATGAATGCTGTTCCTATCGCCTCATGATACTCTGCGACAAGGGAAAATGTCGAATCCACGGCCCGGTTTCGCCGGAAACACTGTGTCATTCACGATAGAACAATGCTGTCGCCATATACCTGCGCCTTCTGAGCCCTCGGCAAACAGCCGCGATAGCGCTCGGGTGCAGGGCTTTGCGCAGATGAACCCTTGGTTTCTGGGCAGCCAGCTTTCATATAGGGGGCAAGTTGGAAATGGAGAGCAAGCGCATGATCGATATTCTTGGCGGCGCGGGAGATATGGCCCCCGCAGGTGATCTGGTCAAAGACGTGACCGAGGCAACATTCATGCAGGACATTGTCGATGCGTCGATGCACGCGCCGGTGATCGTCGATTTCTGGGCTCCTTGGTGTGGCCCCTGCAAAACACTTGGACCCGCGCTGGAAGCTGCCGTGGCCAAGGCAAAAGGCGCCGTCACCATGGCGAAGATCGACGTGGATCAGAACCAACGTCTGGTTCAGGCCCTCTCGCAGCAAGGACTTCCTTTGCAGTCAATCCCGACGGTTGTCGCCTTTGTTCAGGGGCGGCCCATTGACATGTTTCAGGGCGCGGTAGCGCCGTCTGAAATCGACGCATTCATCAAACGTGCAATCGAAGCAGCCGGTGGCAGCGCGGACGGCGGGCTGGGCGAAGCTGTCGAAGCGGCCGAGCAGATGCTAGCCGATGGTGATTTCGCGGATGCGGCGCAGACCTTCGCCGCCGTGCTTGGCGAAGATGATCACAGCGCCGCCGCCTACGGGGGGCTGGCACGCGCCCACGTCGCCATGGGAGATCTCGACCAGGCGGAGGCGGTGCTCAATGGCGCACCTGCCGATATCTCCGATGCCGCAGAAATCGAGGCCGCTCATGCCCAGATCGCCCTGGCTCGTCAGGCCGAGAATGCAGGTCCCGTGACGGAATTGCGCGCAACCGTGGACGCCTACCCCGAGGACCATCAGGCCCGGTTTGATCTGGCACAGGCCCTGCACGCAGCTGGCGACACCCAAGCCGCAGTGGATGAACTCCTGACATTGTTCCGCAAGGACCAAGAGTGGAACGACGGCGCGGCCAAAGCACAGTTGTTCACAATTTTCGACGCTCTGAAGCCAAACGATCCGATTGTCCTCAATGGCCGACGCAAACTCAGCTCCATCATATTTGCCTAGGGCGGCGCCAGCGCTACAGTCCCTAGCATGATACAGGTTGCTGATCTGCCCGACACTCTGCCGGTGTTTCCGCTGCCCGGGGCGTTGCTCTTGCCCCGGGCGCGACTGCCGTTGCACATTTTCGAACCGCGCTATCTGCAAATGCTGGAGGATGCGCTCAAGACGCCACACCGGATGATCGGCATGATACAGCCGTTCCCGTCGAAAACCGGCGACAGTAGCCTGCACAGCATCGGCTGCGCCGGACGGGTGACGCAGTTTTCGGAAACCGAAGATGGCCGCTATCTGATTACCTTGTCCGGCGTCTCACGGTTTCGGATCAAGACCGAGATCAATGGGTTCACGCCATATCGGCGGTGCGATGTCGACTGGGACGGGTTTCATCGCGATCTGGGCCGGGTTGAGGCGGATGACGATTTCAACCGCGCCCGCTTTCTAGAGCTGCTCGAACGTTTCTTTGAATCGCGCAACCTTTCGACAGATTGGGATGCCCTGAAGGACGCCGAGGATGAGCTACTGATCAACTCCTTGTCGATGATGCTCGACTTCGACCCCGAAGACAAACAGGCCTTGCTCGAAGCGCCCTGCCTTGCCACAAGGCGCGAGACCCTAATCACATTGATCGAATTCGCCCTTCGCGGCGGCTCGCATGAGGAAATTCTGCAATGAGCATTGAACCGTCTTCCACCGGAGCCAGTGAGGCGCCCTTTGACCGCCGGATGCTTGAGGCACTGGTCTGCCCGCGCACGCAGACGGTCCTTGAATACGATGCCTCAGCGCAGGAGCTGATATCGCGCGCGGCCAATCTGGCCTTTCCGATCCGCAATGGCATTCCTGTCATGCTTGAGGGCGAGGCGCGCGTTCTGGACTAGGCCGATACCTGCCGCAATGCGATTGAAGCTGAAATCTTGATGTGGCCGGGCAAGTTTTGTCCGGCCAATTTGATTTGCACCCGCACCATGGCCAGCTTCAGATCGGCAGCCCTTGAAGCAATCTCGGCAGATCCCCGGTCAGTCCGGCTGCCTCACGAATAAAGGTGCGGCGCAGCCCCGGAAAGGCGCCAACCACGACCATCCCAACGTCGCGCCCCAAGCGCAGTAGCGGGTTATCGTTGGAAAACAGCCGGTTGAACGCATCGGTAGCTGCCGCCAGACTGGCGGTATCGAAGCGACGCCACTGTTGATAACGCGCAAGCACAAGCGGAGAGGCAATATCTTCGCCCCGGCGCTTTGCCTCCGTCAGCACCTCCGCCAATGCGCCGACATCGCGAAGCCCTGCATTCAGCCCCTGCCCTGCAATCGGGTGGACCCCATGGGCGGCATCGCCAACCAGCGCCAGCCGGTCAGCCACAAACGCATTGGCGAGGGTCAGGTTCAGAGGGTAGGTGAAACGGTCACCGGCCAAGCTGATCTCGCCCAGAAAATCGCCAAATCGGGGGCGCAGCGCCGCAAGGTAGCCCGCCTCGTCCAGGGCCTGGATCGCTTCAGCAACCCGGCTCCGTTCACTCCAGACGATGGAAGACCGATTGCCCGGCAACGGCAAAATCGCCAATGGGCCAGCGGGCATGAAAAATTGATGGGCGACGCCGTTGTGCGGCGCCTCGTGTCGAATGGCGCAAACCAGCGCCGTCTGACCATAATCCCAGCCGGTCCGTTTGATACCTGCGCGTGCTGCGGTGCCACTGCGCCGACCATCCGCCCCGACGATCATTCCCCCACGCAGCGCGTCACCAGAGGCCAGCGTAAGGGTCACACCAGTGGCGTCGACATGCTGCGCGACGACTGTCTGCTCATCCACCAGCGTGATTGCCGAATCCGCCTCCATCGCGCGGCGCAGGGCACGACGCAGATAGCGATCCTCAATCATGTATCCCATAGGACCATCTTCGATCTCGGCATGATCGAAATGCATGAAGAACGGCGATGGTCCCTGACCCGCGCGACCATCGGTGACCTTGATGTCCAGCATCGGCTGGGCCTTGTCCGCGACCTGCGACCAGACGCCAATCTGCTCCAGCAACCGCTGTGATGCGAGCGCCAGCGCATAGCTGCGCCCATCAAAGCCGTCATCGTCGCGCAGATCCCGCGGCAGCGCGTCGATCAGCGTCACCGTGTGGCCTGTCTGGGCCAGCGCCAATGCCAGGGCCGGACCATTCAGGCCACCGCCCACAATCAGGATGTCGGTTGTGTTTTTCATGCCCCGCAATATGCGCCTGCGATTGGGATTGTCCATGGGGCGCGGTGCCGCTACCGTCGCCTCATCCCGAGCAATTTGGAGAGGCGCACATGCAAGAATGGCTGACGCAGACCGCAGCGGATCTGGGCCGTGGCATTGAGGCAGGTGAAATCTGCCCGGTTGCCTTGACCAGAACCTATTTGGAGGCCATTGACGCCCATCCCAAGCGCGACAGGATCTACACCATCGTCACCCATGACCGCGCCCTTGCCGAGGCCGAGGCGGCGAAGCTGCGCGCGGCGCAGGGACAGCGGTTGTCGCTGCTAGACGGCGTTCCGATCAGCTGGAAGGATCTTTTTGACAGCGCTGATATCACAACCGAAGCCGGGTCCAATCTGCTAGCCGAGCGGGTCCCCGAACGCGATGCGCTGGTTCTGCAGACGGCAACATCAATGGGCGCTGTCTGCCTCGGCAAAACACATATGAGCGAGCTGGCCTTCTCCGGGCTCGGTCTCAATCCGGTGAAGGCAACACCGCCTTGCATCCATGACGATCAGGCAGCCCCTGGCGGATCGTCCTCCGGTGCGGCAGCTTCCGTCGCCTTTGGTCTGGCGGCCTGTGGAATAGGCTCTGATACAGGGGGATCTGTACGAATTCCCTCGGCCTGGAATGATCTTGTCGGACTAAAGACGACTTCCGGCCGGATCAGCCTGGAAGGGGTTGTCCCGCTTTGCCTCAGGTTTGATACCGTCGGCCCTCTGGCACGATCGGTCGAGGACGCCGCGCTTTATCTAGGTATGCTGGAGGGCACCCATGGCCCCGATCTGCGCGGAACCACCTTGGAGGGACGCCGCTTTGCCGACCTGCGGACCGTGGCGCAGGAGGATCTGGCCCCTGAGATTGCCGAGGCCTACAGCGACGCCCTGAATAAACTACGCGCAGCCGGAGCAGATATTGTCCCGCTGGAGGTTCCTGTGCTGAAGGAGGCCATGTCGCTCAGTGCGATCCTCTTTACAGCGGAGGCCTACGGCCTGTGGAAAGATGTGATCGAGGCAGCACCACATCTGATGTTTCCCGAGATTCTGGAGCGGTTCCGCTCCGGGGCCGGTTTCAGCGGTCCGGACTATGTCGCCGCCTGGGCCAAGCTGGAGCAGTATCGAATGGACTGGGATCTGGCCACCGCAGGGTTTGACGGTGTGCTCTGCCCGACCTCTCCGATCCTGCCACCTGATGTCGAACGGCTTCAGAACGATCACGACTACTACATCCATTCAAATCTGATGGCCTTGCGCAACACCCGGATTGGCAATCTGATGGGACTGTGTGGCCTGTCACTGCCCACTGGAGCCCCCTCATGTGGCCTGCAGATCCTGGGGCAACCTGACTGCGAAGAGGCCCTCTTGCGCGTCGGCGCAGCTGTGGAGCGGGCATTGGCGTGAAAGCCACATTTTGCCAAGCCCACCTTCGCGCGGCTGGACGCAGGGGGATCCGCTCTGTAGTTTGTTTGTGAACGGGGCATTAACGATCCCGGACCTGAGGCCAAACACATGAATTTTCCGGAGCGGTTTTCAAACCTGCCGCCATACGCGTTCCCGCGACTGCGGGCCCTGTTGGACCATCACACGCCGGGCGGCGATGTGGTGCATATGACCATTGGCGAACCCAAACATGATTTCCCGGCCTGGGTGACGGATGTGATCGTCGAAAACGCCGCCGGCTTTCAGAGCTACCCTCCCAACGAGGGTAGCACCGAGCTGCGCGGCGCCATCAGCGACTGGATCAAGCGCCGCTATGATGTCAGCGTCGACCCAATGACACAGGTCATGGCGCTGAACGGCACCCGAGAAGGGCTCTACAATGCAGCGATGGCGCTCTGCCCGGAACAGAAAAACGGCCAGAAACCAGTCGTGCTGATCCCGAACCCCTTCTATCAGGTCTATATGGTTGCCTCGATCTCGGTTGCAGCAGAGCCGGTTTTTGTACCCGCGACGGCTGCGACGGGTCATCTGCCCGATTATAGCAGCCTGCCGCCCGAGGTGCTGAACCGCACTGCTGTCGCCTATATCTGTTCGCCCGCCAATCCGCAGGGTGCCGTAGCCAGCCGGGACTACTGGACCCGGCTTATCCAACTGGCCGAGCAGTATGATTTCCGCATATTTGCCGATGAATGCTATTCTGAAATCTACCGGGATAGCGCACCGGTCGGTGCCCTGAGCGTCGCACAAGAAATGGGTGCGGACCCAGAACGGGTGGTGCTGTTCAATTCGCTCTCGAAGCGCTCCAATCTTGCTGGTCTCCGCTCGGGCCTCATCGCCGGCGGACCGGAAACGCTGAAGCGGGTGCATCAGCTGCGCGCCTATTCCGGCGCCCCGCTGCCCGCACCGCTACAGGCCGCTGCAGCCCGAGTTTGGGCGGATGAAGCGCATGTCGTGGAGAACCGCGCGCTTTATCAGGCAAAATACCGGATTGCGGATCAGGTTTTTGACGGGCTGGACGGTTACATGGCACCTGAGGCAGGTTTTTTCCTCTGGCTACCGGTCGAGGACGGAGAGGCGGCAGCACTGAAACTGTGGCTGGACACCGGCGTACGGGTGCTGCCCGGATCTTATCTGGCCCAGGGCAACGGCACCAAGAACCCGGGCGCCGGTTATATTCGGGTGGCACTGGTCGCCCCCGCAGATCAGACCGAGGTAGCCCTGCGCAAATTGCGCAACTGCCTCTACTGATGACCCATTCGATGCGCCCCTTTCAACGAGCGGCGCCAAAATAAAAAAGCCATGGGGCCCAAATCCGCGCATAAGAAGCGGGACGCCCCGACGGACAAGATGAAACGAGGTAGGCATGGCATTTCAGACGCGCAGCCGCGATCCATTGCTGGACAGCAACATGCAGGCGGCCATCGAGAAGCGTGGCAAGGAACTGATTGGCGCACTGCTGATTGGCCTCGGCCTGATGGTTGCCCTGATGATCGGCAGCTATTCGGCGGATGATCCGAACTGGATGGTGTCGACTGACGCACCGGTCCAGAATATGCTGGGTCGCACCGGTGCATCGCTGGCCTTCATTCTGATCACGCTCTTTGGCAAGGCCAGCTGGGCGATCGCGCTCTTCCTGACCGTCTGGGGTGGACGCTGCATCTTGCATCGCGGCGAAGACCGGTTCCTGTGGCCGCTGCTACTATCGTTGCCCTGGCTGCTGTTGGTCTCCTTGCATCTGGAAACGCTGGTCCCATCCGACGCCTGGAAATCGGCGCATACCTTCGGTCTCGGCGGTATGATCGGATATACCTTTCTGGGGATGCTCTTGGCCCTGCTGCCAGTTGGGCTGATCTTTCTGGTCAAATTCCTCTCACTCCTCACCGCGCTTGGAATGTTGGGCCTGGGCGCCACCGTTCTCGGCTTTACCCGCGCTGAAGTCACCCGTGGTCTGCGGTTCGTATTGGTCGGTCTCATTCTGATCTACGGTGCGATCGCCGGTGTCCTTGGCCGGGGTGCAGCAAGCGGCATGCAGGCAGCGCTCAACTATCGAAGCCGCCGCGCCGAACGTACAGCAGCAGCGGTCGCGATGGCAGATGTCGTCGACAGCACCGAAACCGACCCGCAGATGTTCGAGCCGTTGGAGTTCGACGACGGACCCACAGCAGCGCCGCCGCTTGGTGCTCCGGTGCTTGGGCCGGCAGCCGCCCCTTATGGCCGGGTAGAACCGGCATTTGACATGCGCCACGAAGATGAGCCCGAACCGGTCAAGGAAAAGACTGGCCTGTTTGCCCGTGTGCCGAACCTCATCCGCCGGGCCGAACCAGTGATGCCCGAACCGGAACTTGTTGAACCCGTCCTGAGTGAGGCGAGCAGGGCAGCGGATCTGGACACCCTTCCCGGCGATGAGCGGATCGCCGAAAAAATTGCCAGTGCCGTACGCGTGCGCCGCGCTGCTGATGTGGCACCCGAAGTGGATTTCCCGCTGACCAAGGGCCGTGGACGTCGACCGGAACCCCTGATTTTTAACCCTAATCACAACGTCGAAGGTCTGCCGCCCGAACCACCGCTGACCGGTGCGTCGATGGACGCTATTGAGGCGGCGATGAGAACGGTACCGCCTGTTCCACCCGCACCAGAGGCCGGATATTCCCCCGATGCTGAGCCGCACCAGGGGTACTATAGTGCTGCATATGAGCATCCGGCGTCCGCTGGGTTCGTCGACCATGTCGCCTCCGAAGGGCTGCCAAGCGCTCCGATTCCAGACGCCAGCGGTGCGCAGGTTCTGCGCCGTACCGCAGAAAGCGCCGCCGCATCTCATGCGGCAGCGGCGACGGTCGCCCCGCCCGTAACGCCCCCTGTGACACTTCCGGTGGCAGAGCCACGTCGGGCTGTCGTGGAGCAGCCAGTCCGCAAGCCGCCGCAGCCATCGGCCCGCGCAAAGGCCGAAGCACAGCCTCCCTTGGCCTTTGAAGATGCCAGCAGTGATTTCGAATTGCCGCCGCTCTCGCTGCTGACCAGCCCGGCACAGATCGAACGCCACCACCTGAGTGACGAGGCGCTGGAAGAAAACGCGCGAATGCTGGAATCGGTATTGGATGACTATGGCGTCAAGGGTGACATCGTCTCGGTGCGCCCCGGTCCTGTTGTCACCATGTATGAACTGGAGCCGGCACCGGGTCTCAAGGCCAGCCGCGTGATCGGTCTGGCCGATGACATCGCACGCTCCATGTCCGCACTATCCGCGCGGGTCTCTACCGTGCCGGGTCGCACCGTGATCGGTATCGAACTGCCCAACGACAAGCGTGAAAAAGTTGTCCTTCGCGAAATTCTTGCGTCACGCGATTTTGGCGATGGCACCCATGCGCTGCCACTGGCGCTTGGCAAGGATATTGGCGGTGACAGCATGGTCGCCAACCTTGCGAAAATGCCTCACCTACTGATCGCAGGGACCACCGGCTCGGGTAAATCGGTGGCGATCAACACCATGATCCTGTCGCTGCTGTACAAGCTGACGCCCGAAGAATGCCGTCTGATCATGATCGACCCTAAGATGCTGGAACTCTCCGTATATGATGGCATTCCGCATCTTCTCTCGCCTGTGGTGACGGATCCGAAAAAGGCCGTCGTCGCCCTGAAATGGGTAGTCGGCGAAATGGAAGATCGCTATCGCAAGATGTCGAAAATGGGCGTGCGGAATATTGCGGGCTACAATGGCCGGGTGAAAGAAGCGCTTAACAAAGGCGAGATGTTCAGCCGCACCGTTCAAACCGGATTTGACGACGACACGGGCGAACCGGTCTTTGAAACCGAAGAATTCGCGCCCGAGGCGTTGCCCTATATTGTGGTCATCGTCGATGAGATGGCCGACCTGATGATGGTTGCAGGCAAGGAGATCGAGGCCTGCATCCAGCGTCTGGCGCAGATGGCCCGGGCATCGGGCATTCACCTGATCATGGCCACGCAACGGCCCTCGGTTGACGTGATCACCGGTACGATCAAGGCGAATTTCCCGACGCGGATTTCGTTCCAGGTGACCTCCAAGGTCGACAGTCGGACCATTCTCGGCGAAATGGGCGCCGAGCAGCTGCTGGGTATGGGCGACATGCTCTATATGGCGGGCGGCGCGAAGATAACCCGCTGCCACGGCCCGTTTGTGTCAGATGAAGAAGTCGAAGAGGTGGTCAACCACCTCAAGCAATTCGGACCGCCCGAATATATCGGCAATGTGCTTGACGGCCCGGATGACGATAAGGCCGACAATATTGATGCGGTGCTGGGTCTCTCTACCGGTGGCAATACCGATACCGAGGACGCGCTATACGATACGGCGGTACAGATCGTCATCAAGGATCGCAAATGCTCGACTTCCTATATCCAGCGAAAACTGGCCATCGGCTACAACAAGGCAGCACGTCTTGTTGAGCAGATGGAGGAAGAAGGGCTCGTCTCTCCTGCAAACCACGTCGGAAAAAGGGAAATTCTGGTTCCCGAGCAGTAGTCGTTTCACGGCGGGGCCAATTGGTCCCGCCTCTTCACATTTGCCAATGTCTCCCTATTTAGAAACCATGAAACAACTTGCCTACGCCCTAGCGCTGACGCTCTGTGCCCCGGCTGCATGGGCAGCCGAGAAACTGAGCCTGAACGACGTTTCGCAATATCTGAACGGGATCTCTACTGCGACAGCCCCGTTCAGCCAGATTAATGACGATGGTAGCCTCTCTACCGGCAAGCTTTATTTGCACCGGCCCGGACGGATGCGGTTCGAATATGATCCACCCAACAAGGGGGTTGTGGTTGCAGGCGCGGGCGCTGTTCTGATTCAGGATCCGAAGTCAAACCAGCCGCCCGAGACCTATCCACTCAACCGGACGCCACTTTCGCTGATCCTGGCCCGCAATGTGAACCTGGGCCGCGCCAATATGGTGGTGGGTCACGGCTTCGATGGCACCTCCACGATTATCCGCGCGCAGGATCCTAAAAACCCGGAATATGGCAGTATCGAAATGATGTTCACCGACAACCCGGTTGAGCTGCGGAAATGGGTGATCCACGATGGTTCCGGCGGCAAGACCACGGTGATCCTTGGCGGGCTGCAAACCGGGGTCAAGCTGTCCTCCAAACTGTTCAACACCAGTTCAGCCCCGTCACGCTAAAGAGTGGCGACGTCAGACAAGAGCCCCCCCCGCCCGAACAATCGGACGGGGGGTCTCATGTCGTAATGATCGCAACAGTCAGCGTGCGCGGCGACAGGTGGCAAGCTGTGTCTGATACATCTCAGCCCGCGCCTGTACCTTGGCAGCAACCCGCAGCAGCCATGGTTTGGATCGGTAGGTTCCGCGGGCGAAACCGGTATGGCCATCATGGTAGGCTAGGTACTGGTTGCGCGCATCATAGAGCGAAACACCGTTGCGGTCCCGCGTCTGGTTCATATACCAGCCCATGAAATCGGTGGCGTCCTTGATCCGGTTGCGCTTGGCGCCGCGGCGGCCGGCAGATTTGCGATAATCGTCCCAGGTGCCATCGAGCGCCTGACTGTAGCCATAAGCGCTGGACTGCCGTCCCATCGGGATCACCCCTAGCGCAAAGCGGTGCGGTGTGCGCGCGTCGGACCGGAAACGGCTTTCCTGATGGATGATGGCCATCTGCACATGCATGGGAACTCCCCAGCGCTTCTCTGTGGCGCGGAACGCCTTCAGATACTCGGGCCGTTGCTTGATGATGCTGCACGCATTGTCGAGATTGCGCGGCGGTGAGCCACCGCCACCTCCGCAGGATGCCACGATCAGCAATAGGATCATGGCGCCTATGATTCTGCTCATTGCCTCTGCCTCTTGTAAATCACTGGGCGTATTTTGGCGGCAGTGTAGCTAATCGCGAGCGGCGTGAAAATCACTATTCCGTGGCGCCGACAACCTGTCCCGGACCAGCGCCACCGATCATCGGCGGTCAGAGGTCAAATGTCGCGAAGACAGGCGCATGGTCACTTGGTTTCTCCCATCCACGCGCATCCCGCATTACCCGACTGGAATGGGAGGAGTTTTTGATGTCGGAGCTGGCCCAGACATGGTCCAGTCGGCGCCCCTTGTCCGCTGCATCCCAATCCTTGGCACGGTAGCTCCACCAGCTGTAGAGCCGCCCATCCGGGATATCATTGCGGGTGACATCCGACCAGCCACCCGCCTCCATGACATCGGCGAAATGTTCGACCTCAATCGGAGTGTGGCTCACCACTTTCAGCAGCTTCTTGTGATCCCAGACGTCATCTTCGCGTGGCGCGATATTGAGGTCTCCGACAAGGATGGATTTCTCCGGCCGCTCAGAGTGAAACCAATCCCGCATATCAGTAAGATAGTCGAGCTTCTGGCCGAATTTCTCATTGACCTCGCGGTCAGGCACATCGCCGCCAGCGGGGACATAAAAGTTATGGATGGTAACGCCGTTTTCGAGACGGCCCGCGACGTGGCGGGCATGGCCAAGACCGGCAAAATCCTTGTCACCGACATCCTCGATCGGCAGCCGGGAGAGAATTGCGACGCCGTTGTAACCCTTCTGGCCGCGGGCGATCATATGGCCGTAGCCCAGCTCGGCAAATTGCTCCAAGGGAATCTTGTCGACCGGGCTCTTACACTCCTGCAGGCAGAGTACATCCGGCCCCTCCTCTGCCAACAGCTTGCAGACAATCGGCTCTCGCAGGCGAACCGAATTGATATTCCAGGTGGCTAGGGTAAACGACATCGCGCGCCTCTTTCTCAAATGTCTGTGCTGTTGGCCGGATACTGCCCGCTCTGGCGCGGTGATACCAGAGCACAAATGGCATCGAGAGAACGGCGAAATCATCGCCGTGTCTTCATCATTCGCGCTGCTATGAACGAAAAAAAGCCGGGCACTAGGCCCGGCAGTCCAACAGGGAGGAACATGTCATAACCCGGACATGCACGGGATCTCTCGTCAGTGCCGTCGCACTTGTCTCAATCACCACCATCCCTCCCAGTCCGGGCGATTCTGTGGCGCTGAGGTGTCAGATGGCCAGTTTGTAGCCACCCGACTCTGTGACTAGTATACGTGCATTTGACGGATCTGGTTCAATTTTTTGGCGAAGTCGGTAGATATGGGTTTCCAGCGTATGGGTTGTAACCCCGGCATTGTAGCCCCAGACCTCGTGCAGCAGCACATCGCGTTGCACAACCCCCTCGTTAGAGCGGTACAGGAATTTCAGGATATTGGTTTCCTTCTCGGTGAGGCGGATCTTGCGATCGTCCTCGGTCAGAAGCAGTTTCATCGCCGGTTTGAACGTATAAGGACCAAGTGCAAATACGGCATCTTCGGATTGTTCATGCTGGCGCAGCTGCGCGCGGATCCGGGCCAGCAGGACCGGGAACTTGAACGGTTTGGTAACATAGTCATTCGCCCCGGCATCCAGCCCGAGGATCGTATCCGCATCGCTGTCATGCCCGGTCAGCATCAGAATCGGTGCTTTCACACCTTGTTTGCGCATCAGGCGGCAGAGTTCGCGGCCATCGGTATCGGGGAGGCCAACATCCAGGATGATCAGGTCATAAAGCGCCTCTTTTGCGCGCTCCATAGCTGTCTGACCGTTCTCGGCTTCGAACACGTCGAAGTCTTCGGTCATAACCAGCTGCTCGCTCAGGGCTTCGCGCAGATCTTCATCATCGTCTACAAGCAGAATTTTCTTCAGTTGGGCCATAACCTTGTCCTCCTGTGCCGTGCACAACAGATGCGCAGTCCGCCGCCCGATCACAAGTTATGCTGCAAGAGTTTCACGCCGACGTGTCCATGGGGCGGGAATTGTTTCACTTTCCCACAGTTTATGACTACTTAAATACTGTTCACCGCAGCGGTGCCGCGCCCCAAGACGTCAATGACCCACAGGATTTCCGCATGAGTCTGATGCCCACGATGATCGACCTACTGGCCCGCGCGCGGGTGGACCTGCGTATGGGCTTGCCGGTCGTCCTGACCACGCCCGATCAGGCGGTATTGGCCGTCGCGGTCGAACCATTGGACAGCACCCGACTGGCGAGCCTGCGCACGCTTGGCCCACTGACATTGGCCGTGACAGCCCGGCGAGCGAGTACTCTGAAGGCCCGTGCCTATGATGGCGATGTTGCCCGCATCAGCGTTCCAAATTCAGCGGATCTGTCTTGGCTTCAGGCCGTTGCCGACCCCGCTGACGATCTGAGCACACCGATGAAGGGCCCGCTGCAAAGCGGTCGCGAAGGCAATGCAGAGCTGCACCGGTTGGCCATTGCCTTGGCCAAATCGGCCCGCCTGTTGCCTGCCGCGGTGGTTTGCCCCCTGCAACATCCCGCACAATTCGCCCAGAGCCATGGGCTGACAACCCTGCCGCTCGCCGCAGTTGCACCGCTGATGGTCGAAAGTTCGCCGCTTCATCCCGTCGCCGCGGCTCGTCTTCCAATCGCTGCAGCCGAAGCCGGGCGGCTGCACATCTTTCGCCCGGAAGATGGCGCGGAAGAACATTATGCCATCGAAATCGGCAAACCTGACCGTAGCCTTCCAGTCCTTGCCCGACTGCATTCCGCGTGTTTCACAGGCGATGTTCTTGGCTCGCTCAAATGCGATTGCGGCCCCCAGCTGCATGGAGCGCTGAACCAGATGGGCGCCGAAGGACAGGGCGTACTGCTCTACCTCAACCAGGAGGGGCGCGGCATTGGCCTTGCTAATAAAATGCGCGCATATTCCCTGCAAGATCAGGGGTTTGACACGGTTGAGGCCAATCATCGCCTTGGGTTCGAAGATGATGAGAGAGATTTTCGCCTAGGCTCCGCAATCCTGAAGGAGCTGGGCTTTTCTTCGGTGAGACTGCTGACCAACAACCCCAACAAGATTTCCATGATGGAAAAAACCGGCATCACAGTCACCGAACGGGTACCGCTGAAGGTCGGGGAGACCGCGTTCAACCGCGAATATCTCGCAACAAAAGCCGCCAAATCCGGCCACATGCTATGAGATCGGGCATCCCGCGTGACCTGCGGTCAACCGATATGCTGCTCACCCCAAGGGGTCTGCGCTTTGCTGGACGCACCCTGCCCTGTTCAATCGGGCGCGGTGGGCTGAGTCCGAACAAGGTCGAGGGCGATGGTGCAACGCCAATCGGCTGCCATCTTGTCGTCGGTATGCTCTATCGACCGGACCGAATGGCACCACCAACCGATTGGGCTGAGCCGATCGGGCCCGGCGACCTGTGGTCCGACGCTTCCGACGCCGAGGATTACAACCAACACGTCCGCGCGCCATACTCCGACAGCCATGAAGCCCTCAGACGTGCTGACCCGTTGTATGATCTGGTCCTGGTCACGGATTGGAACTGGCCGGTTGCCGAGCCCGGCCGTGGGTCGGCAATCTTCCTGCATCAGTGGCGGCGCCCCGGCTACCCGACCGAGGGCTGCATCGCTTTTTCGCGTCAGGATTTACACTGGCTGGCCAAACTGGTTCTGCCCGGTACACGCCTTGTGGTGCCACCGCTGGCGCGCTGAGAAGTTGCCGCGCAGGCTATCAGAGCTCGTAAGCGCGCGCACCGAAGATGGCCGATCCAACACGCACATGGGTCGCGCCTAACGCAACAGCAGTTTCAAAATCACCACTCATGCCCATCGACAGGCCCGTTAGGCCATTTCTCTCTGCGATCTTGCGGAGAAGAGCAAAATGCAGGCTCGGTTCCTCAGCTGCGGGCGGAATACACATCAGACCTTCGAGGGGCAGATCCATATCCTGACATTCGCGGATGAAGGCATCTGCCTCACCCGGAGGGATCCCGGCTTTCTGCGGCTCCTCGCCGGTGTTGACCTGTACGAACAGCTTTGGACAATGGCCCAGTTCCTGCGCCAGCCGCGCGATGGTCTTGGCCAGTTTCGCGCGGTCAACAGTATGAATGTTCTGAAACAGATCCATCGCCTGCCGCGCCTTGTTGGTCTGCAGCGGGCCAATCAGGTGCAGATCCAGTTCCGAGTAGCGCGTCGAGAAGTCCGGCCATTTTCCGGCGGCTTCCTGCACACGATTCTCGCCAAAACAGCGATGCCCCTCTTCCAGAACCGCCGCGACCCTGTCGTTGGGTTGAACCTTGGATACCGCGATCAGCTGCACCGACCCTCGAGGGCGGCCAGCTTTTTCTTCGGCGGTATGAATGCGGGATTGGATCTCCTGAAGCGACATGGGGCAGTCTCACTATGGTCAGATGTTGCCGCAGACAAACACGGTTTCTGCACAAAAGAAAAGGGCGAGCTCGTAAGAGCCCGCCCCAAGAACCGTAGTGGTTCAGGTCAGCTTAGAAGCTGAACTGAGCACCGAAGTCGGCACGCATCTGGCCGTCGGCGCTGCCCACTTTGCTCTCGCCGATACCACCGCGCAGGGAGACACCGCCGCCCAGGTCGTGGATCACGCCCAGACCAACGTTGCGGGTGTCGCCGTCGCCGGAACCGTCGCCGTAAGCGAAGGTCAGGGTAGTTGCGGAGCTTACGTCGTAAGCAGCAGAGATACCGTAGAAGGTGTCGGACTGAGCAACGTTGCCCGCGATGGATTCATCACCAACCAGCAGGGTGCCGGAGAATGCGCCCCAGGTGCCGCCCAGCGACAGAACAACGATGTCGTCGTCGTCTGCTGCGCCGTTGTCGGTTTCACCGTATGCCAGAGCGGCAGTGATGTTGCCGAAGGTGTAAGCAGCGTGGATGTCGAAACGGTCGCCGTCGCCACCGTTTGCCGCCTGGTCGTAGGACGCAGCAACAGCGAAGTCACCAACTGCGTAACGAGCGTAAACGCCGTTCACGCCTGCGCCACCGGAGGAGTAACCAACGAAGTCGTAGTTAACGCCGGAGTACTGACCAACGAAGTTTTCCAGGCCCGGCTCGTTGCCGTAGTAGTTGGGCAGGTTGTCGATTGCGCCAGCAACGTTACCTACGTCAACACGCAGACCGCCGTACTCAACCGAGAAACGCGCGCCGTTCAGGCCAGCTGCGTTTGCTTCGCCGGAAGCTGCATCTTCGTCAGCCTGCATACGAACGCGAGCGGAGAACTTCACGCCTGCGTCGGTTTCAGCGGAGCCATCGATGTTCATGCGGAAACGGCTGACGATCACGGTGTCGGAAGTGCCACCAACGGTACGATCTTCAACGTAGCCGATACCAAAGCGGCCGTAGCCACCGAACGAAACGTCTGCTGCTGCAACACCAGCGGTGGCGACCAGCGCAGTCGAAGCGAAGAGAATCTTTTTCATGTTTTTCCCTCGGGTTTAAATGTCCAAGCTCAAACAGGCGCTGAGTGGCACAAGTCTGAGTACGCCCTCCGTTTCGCTCTTTTTGGGGTCGTTACGCAAGCTTGGGCGCAGGCGGCAAATCCTTTCGGCCCGAAGTTGATGCAACCATGTCACAGTATCTTAACCCGAGCGGCATCAACGGCTTCGCACAGAGAGAGTCTATTAAAGAATAGGCTTGTTGCCGCCCTATCGCTTGGCTAGGACTAGTCCGCAACCGGAATAGCAACGGATCTTGCCCATCATGCGCTGGCTCACGAAACTTGGACTCATCTCGCTTCTGGCTGTCACCGCCAGCTGTGGCGCATTCGGCGGCAAGAACCGCGGCGGCCCGTCGGCCTATAATGAAAACGTCATTGGCGGCAACCCGCGGAACCCGGAGAACATAGAAGGCACGACAATCTGGGATGCCTTCAAACCCACGAAGGCCGAACAGATTGTTCAGGTGAACCGTTACCTCTGGACCGCAACGCTGGATGTGCTGGACTTCCTGCCGCTGCAAACCGTCGAACCCTACACCGGTGTGATCGTCACAGGTTACGGTACTCCCCCGGGTGGCGGGCGCGCCTATCGCGCAACGGTTCATATCAAGGATCCCGCACTGGATGCCCGCTCGCTAAACGTGTCGCTTCAGACCCGCAACGGCCCGGTCAGCGCCAGTACAGCACGCGCGATCGAGGATGCGATTCTCTCTCGGGCCCGCCAGCTGCGCATCGCCGACCGCAAGCTTTAACCCGGCGCATCCCCCTCTTCTGCCCTCTGGAACAGGCGGGCAAACATCACTATCACAAGCGCCAGGCCCCAAACCTGGCGTTTTTATCTACGAAGGACAGCTCTGATGCCCCGTTATGTTGCCCCGGAAATCGAAGCGCGTTGGCAGGACGCATGGGAAAAAGCCGGGATCTTTCAGGCGAAACGCTCCGCTGACAAACCGAAGTATTACGTCTTGGAGATGTTCCCCTATCCATCGGGCAAACTGCACATGGGGCACGTGCGCAATTACACCATGGGCGATGTGATCGCGCGCTACAAACTGTCGACCGGCCATAACGTACTGCACCCGATGGGGTTTGATGCCTTTGGTATGCCCGCTGAAAACGCCGCGATGGCCAGCGGCGGTCACCCCAAGGACTGGACCTACGCGAATATCGACACGATGGTCGAACAGATGAAACCGCTGGGCCTGTCGCTGGATTGGTCGCGGATGTTCGCCACTTGCGACGAATCCTACTATGGCCAGCAGCAGGCTCTGTTCCTCGATTTCCTCGAAAAAGGTTTGGTCTACCGCAAAAATGCCGTGGTGAACTGGGATCCGGTCGACATGACCGTATTGGCGAACGAGCAGGTCGAAGGCGGCCGAGGCTGGCGCTCCGGCGCCTTGGTCGAGCGCCGCGAGCTGACGCAGTGGTTCTTCAAGATCTCCGATTATTCGGATGAGCTGCTGACCGCGCTGGACACTTTGGAAAATTGGCCCGCCAAGGTGCGTCTGATGCAGGAGAACTGGATCGGAAAATCCCGCGGCCTTCAGTTCAGCTTTACCCGCAGCGATGGCGGCGATCCGATCGAGGTTTACACAACCCGCCCCGATACGCTGAACGGCGCATCCTTCGTGGGCATCTCTCCCGATCACCCGATTGCCAAGGCCCTGGAAGCCGACTCGGAAGAAGTCGCCGCCTTTGTCGCCGAATGCCGCAAGGGGGGCACGACCGAAGAGGCCATCGAGACCGCCGAGAAGCTGGGCTATGACACCGGTATCCGCGTGAAGCATCCGCTGGATCCGAACTGGGAGCTGCCGGTCTGGATCGCGAACTTCATTCTGATGGACTACGGCACCGGCGCGATCTTTGCCTGCCCTGCACATGACCAGCGCGACTTCGAATTCGCGACCAAATACAGCCTGCCCATCATTCCGGTGTTCCAGAACCCTGAAGATGACAGCCCCTTGACCGAGGCCTATGTCCCGACCAAGGCCGAGAAGGTTCGCTATGTCAAAGGCTTCGCCGGTGCGGATGAGCAAACTGGTGAAGAGGCCGTAAATGCCGCCGTCGACAAAGCCGAACGCGAAGGCTGGGGTGCAGGTGTCACCAAATTCCGCCTGCGCGACTGGGGTCTGTCGCGCCAGCGCTACTGGGGTTGCCCGATTCCCGTGGTGCATTGCCCGGACTGCGGCGTGGTACCGGAGAAGAAGGAAAACCTGCCCATCGCGCTGCCCTATGACGAAGACGGCAAGGCGATTGACTTCTCGATCCCCGGCAACCCGCTGGATCGTCATCCCAGCTGGCGCAACTGTGCCTGCCCTGCCTGTGGCAAGCCTGCGCAGCGCGAAACCGACACAATGGATACCTTCGTTGATTCGTCGTGGTATTTCGCCCGTTTCACCGCGCCCGACGCCGAAACACCGACTCGGATGGAGGATGCCAACTACTGGATGAACGTCGATCAGTATATCGGCGGCGTCGAGCACGCGATTCTGCATCTGCTTTATTCGCGCTTCTTTGCCCGTGCCATGCAGATCTGCGGTCACCTGCCCGAGAAGGCCAAGGAACCCTTTGACGCGCTGTTCACCCAAGGCATGGTGACACATGCAATCTATGAAAACGCGGAACGCCGCACTGAGAATGACCGCCCGATCTACCACTACCCGGAAGAGGTCGAGGAGCGCGACGGTGCGGTTGTGGTCAAGGAAACCGGCGAAACGGTCAAGGTCATCCCCTCGGCCAAGATGTCGAAATCCAAAAACAACGTCGTCGATCCGCTGCACATCATCTCGTCTTATGGGGCGGATACGGCACGCTGGTTTGTGCTCTCCGACTCACCGCCTGAACGAGATGTGGAATGGACGGCCTCTGGCGCAGAAGCCGCGCATAAGCACCTGAACCGCGTCTGGAATCTCTGCGATCGCATCGGCGAGATGGACCCGAGCGCTGGCGGTGAGGGCGACGATGAGCTGCTGCGCGATATGCATAAGGCAATCCGCGATGTTACCCTCAGCATTGAAACCTTTGGTTTCAATGCGGCGATTGCGAAGCTCTACAGCTTCACCAACACCCTTGCCAAATCCAAGGCCGGGGCTGCCGCGCAGAAACAGGCGATCATGACACTGGCCCAGCTGATGTCTCCGATGACGCCGCATCTGGCTGAGGACATCTGGAACCATCAGGGGGGCGAAGGCCTGTGCGCAACTGCCCCTTGGCCAGTTGCGGATGAATCGATGCTGGTGGAAGACAGCGTCACCCTGCCGATTCAGGTCAACGGCAAACGCCGCGGTGAAATCACCGTTGCCAAGGACCTCGGCAAGGATGAGGTTGAAAAAATCGCCCTCGCGCATGAAGCTGTGCAAAAGGCGCTGAATGGCGCCGCTCCAAAGAAGGTGATTGTCGTGCCGGGTCGGATTGTGAATGTCGTGGCGTAGGCCAAAATACCTCATCGCATTGGCCGCTTCTTTGTTGGTGGCGGCCTGCGGTTTCACTCCGGTTTACGCGCCCGGTGGCAGCGGATCCGTGCTTTATGGCGCGGTAAGGGTGCAAGCCCCGGAAACGCTGGGCGCTACGGATGATACCGACGCCTATTTCCTGGTCCAGAATCTCGAAAGCCGGTTGGGACGCGGGTCTGGTGCAGATTATGCGCTGGACCTGAAACTGCGCACCCGAAGCGAAGGTCAGGCGATCACCGCCGACAATGAAATCACCCGCTATTCCATCGTCGGGCAGGCAGCCTATGTGCTGACCCGGCAGTCCGATGGCACCATCGTCGCCAGTGGTGACGTGGAGAATTTCACCGGCTATTCCGCAACCGGAACCACTGTTGAAACTCTTGCCGGTGAACGTGATGCTCACCGGCGGCTCATGATGATCCTCGCGGATCAGATCACGACTGATCTACTGAGCACGGCTGATCTCGGCCAGACCGGCGGGAGCCAGACCCCGGCTGCTTCCAAATGAAACTGAGCCCGCGCGAGGCGGACGGATATTTCGCCAAACCGGATCCGGCGAAGACAGGCCTGTTGATCTACGGCCCCGACGCCATGCGGGTGTCATTGAAGCGACAGCAGATGCTGGCGGCACTCCTGGGACCAACCGCAGAAGAAGAGATGCGTCTGACGCGGATGTCCGCTGCGGATCTGCGCAAGGACGCAGCCCTGTTGATGGATGCGGTCAAGGCAGTAGGGTTCTTTCCCGGCATCCGCGCGGTATTTGTCGAAGAAGCCAATGACACCGCAGCACCAGCTATTATCGCAGCGCTTGAGGCCTGGCAGCCGGGCGACGCGCAGATTGTGGTGACGGCCGGACAATTGAAGGCAACGTCCAAGCTGCGCAAGGCTTTTGAAAGTCACCGGAACGCCTATGCCACGGGGATCTATGATGATCCGCCATCACGCAGCGAAATCGAACGTATCCTGACCGAAGCCCGGATCCGTGACGTCCCTGTGGACAGTATGTCTGCGCTGGTCGATATCGCGAATGATATTGGACCCGGTGATTTCTCCCGCATGGTTGAGAAACTTGCACTCTACAAATACGAGGACAGCACGCAGCTGACGCTCGAAGACATTCAGGCGATCGCGCCGCAATCCACCGAAGCTGCAGTCGATGACATGCTCAATATCGTGGCAGAGGGGCGCGGTGCCGAAATTGGCCCGCTCATGGGTCGCCTGCAGGCACAGGGCACCAACGCCGTAACGCTTTGCATTGGCGCGACCCGGCATTTTCGGACCCTCTACACAATTGCCTCCGATCCCGGAGGTCCAGCACAGGGCATCGGGCGCTTGCGGCCGCCGGCCTACGGAAAACGTCGCGACCGGCTTCTGCGACAGGCCCAGAGCTGGGGCGCTTTCAAACTTGAAACTGCGCTGACCCTTCTGACCGATACCGATCTACAGCTGCGCTCAGCCGGACAGACCGCACCGGCTCTTGCGTTGATGGAACGCGCCTTGATCCAACTGGCGCGTCTCAGCCGCGTCGGATGAGCCCTTGGCTGTCGGGCGGGTCCAGACGCTGCGTCCAGATCACGGCTGCTTGAGAATGGCTTGACCCCACAGCCGGAACCCGGTTCCGTTTCGGACAGAAACCGCAGGGAGATATCGAAATGTACACCGTTATCGGCAAACAGCTGACCCGCAGTTACCGCGTGCTTTGGGCGCTTGAGGAAATGGGCCAGCCCTATGAGCTGAACCCGGCCTCTCCGCAAAGCGAGGAGGTTCTGGCCCTCAACGCCTCCGGCAAGGTCCCTGTGTTCAAGGACGGGGACGATGTGATCACCGATTCGACAGCGATCATTACCTATCTGGCGGACAAGCACGGGCAATTGACCGCCCCTGCAGGCACGATTGCGCGGGCAAAGCAGGATGCAATGACACATCTTCTTCTGGACGAGCTGGACGCTTTGCTGTGGACCGGGGCGCGCCACAGTTTCATTCTGCCCGAAGACAAACGAGTGCCCGAGGTCAAAGACAGTCTGAAGTGGGAATTTTCCCGCAATCTCGCGCGGCTTGAAAACATGATGGCTGGTCCGTTTCTGATGGGCGAGGAGTTCACCATACCTGACATCATCTGCACCCACTGCCTGAACTGGGCCTATAGCGCCAAGTTCCCAATCGAGAGCGACGTCCTTCTGGCCTATAGCAAGCGCATGCGCGCACGTCCCGCCTTTCAGGCGGTAGCGGCATCGGTAGCGTAACTACCGGCCAGATAGTCGACGGCTGACCGCCCCGCCCAACGTCCTGTCGCCAGGCAGGCGGTCAGCAGATACCCTCCCGTTGGGGCTTCCCAGTCGAGCATTTCCCCGGCGCAGAACACGCCGGAACGCGCATGCAACATCAATCCTGAATCAACAGCCCGGGCCTGAACACCGCCAGCGGTGGAAATCGCCTCATCCATCGGCCTCAGCCCGGCATGGCGGATCGGCACAGCCTTCACCAGCCGGGCCAGCGTCTCGGGCTCCGCTGGTAATGGCCGCGCGAATTCCTGCATCACCGCCAGACGCGGCGGTGTCAGTTTCAGTACCTTGCGCAGATGGGTCGACAAACTGGATTTGCCGCGCGGGCGGGTCAGACGTGCGATGACCTGATCCAGCGACAGATCGGGCAGCAGATCCATATGCAGCGCTGCGCCCTCGCGCACAGCGGCGCAGACCATATAGACCCCTCCCCCTTCGAGCCCTTGCCGGGAGATCACCGCCTCACCACGGGTGCGAACCGCACCGGCGCATAATGCGATACCCTTTAGTGGTGCGCTAAAATGCTGGGCCATGTGATCTGACCAAGGGATCAAGAGCCCGGCATTGGCGGGCTGGAAGGGTGCAAGCGGCACAGCGTCGGCGGCCAGTGTCTCTGCCCAGCGGCCGTCGGATCCCAGTCGTGCCCAGCTGGCGCCCCCCATGGCCAGAACTGTCGCCCCGGCCGTGACCTGCCGCAGGCCGTCCGGTGTGTCGAACTGCAGAGCGTCACCTTGCCACCCCAGCCAGCGCCAGCGGGTGCGGCGCTCCACCCCGTATCCGTCCAACCGGGCCAGCCACGCCCGCAGCAGCGGAGAGGCTTTCATTTCGCTGGGGAAAACCCGTCCTGTGGTGCCCGTGAACAAGGTGCTGCCCAACCCCGTCGCCCAATCCATCACCTCTGCCGCATCACATTCCGCGATCATCGGCGCCAGCCAGTCCGCCGCCGCGCCGTAGTGGCTGAGCAGCATCGAACGTGGTTCGTCTTTCGTCAGGTTGAGGCCCGATTTACCGGCCATCAGGAATTTTCGGGCAACCGAGGGTTTGGCATCAACTATAAGCGTCCGGTGACCAGCTGCCCCGAGCTCTTCGGCAGCCCGCAAACCCGCAGGTCCAGCACCGATGATCACGGCGTCCCAGTTTTCCAGTTCCTGTCCCAAATAGACGGTTCCTTGCGCGCTTGCCCTTGCCGATGACCGACACAGGCGCATGTCCTACGGTTGAACCAGCCATACTCAGAGACTGCGCCAATGTCACCGTCTGCCGACGCCGATCCCATATGCCCGCTGTGCCACCGTCCGATCCCAAGAGAGGTCGCACAAAGCCTGCATCACCTAATCCCCAAGCTGAAGGGCGGTAAGGGCGGACCAACGGTTTTGCTGCATCACATCTGCCACAAGGAAATCCATTCAGCACTCAGCGAAGCGGAACTGGCGCGGTCCTTCCATACGGTCGAAGCCTTGCGCCAACATCCCCGGCTGGCAAAATTCATCGCCTGGGTGCAAAAACGCCCGCCGTCCTTTCAGTCGCGGGTACCGGGAGGACGGCGGAAACGCTGACTAGCCGGCGTTTAGACTCGTGTGCAATCGGACAGGATCGCCTGCGCCATATCCATCTCGGCGGCGAGGCTATCCGCCATCAGGTCACGGGCTGTCTCCATCAAGTCCTCAGGCTGCACAATCCGGTCTATCAACCCAAACTGCTGCGCCTCCTCGGCGGAGATCTTCTGTCCAGCGGCCAGGATCAGCTTCGTGCGCGCCGGACCGATCAACGCCGACATGCGCCGCGCGTCAGAGGGTTGCGGGCGGTAGCCAAGCTTCATGACCGGGTAAAACACCTTCGCAGTTGGCACGGCGATTCGCAGATCGCAGGCCAGTGCCATCCCATTTGCCCCGCCCGCCAAAGTGCCGTTCAACGCCGTAATGGTAAGACAGGGAAGGTCGGCAATGGCTCCCGACAGCTGCTCCCACAATGGCGATGTGGCGAGACCGGCCCGCGCCGCATCCAGATCCGCACCGGCGCTGAAAACACGGCCAGCCCCCGTGATGATCAGCCCACGCGCGCCCTGCGCGCGGGCCGCGATATCGCAGAGCTGCTCCAGCATTTGAACGGTCAATGCGTTGGCCTTGTCCGGCCGGTTCAAGGTGACCGTCCAAAGACCGTCCTCTCCGATGTCGAGGTCGATCATGTCAGGCCGACCTGCTTGCGGATGCCCTCATCACGCAACGAGATTTCGGTTCCGACCAGGTCGTCCGCCGCCGCGCTGCACATCCACAGCAGAGCCCGTGCCGGCCACTCGGCCGGAATATGATCTGACCAATCCAACCGGCTGACTGGATTGACGCCGCTGGCCTTGATCACCCGCTGCATTTCCGTTGCTACGGTGCCCGGAGACAGCCCCATGGCGCGAATCCCATTTGCCGCTTCTTCATGATGCAGGGACCGGGTCAGCATTGCGGCAGCCGCCTTGGAGGCGCAATAGGCACTCCAGCCTTCCACCGGGTTATGCGCAGCACCCGAGCTGACGGTCAGGACTGTTCCACCACCCGCTGCTTTCATCCCCGGCAGGACCGCACGCATTCCGTTGAATACACCATTCACATTGATGTCGATCAGCCGGGCCCAGTCGTCAGGATCGGCCGCTTCAAGACGGGCAATCGGATCGACCACACCGGCATTGTTGATCAGTATATCAATCCGCCCAAACTGCGCCTCGGTTTGCGCGACAGCGGCCGCTACAGCCTGGTAGTCGGCCACGTCACAGGCGAAGGTCAGCACCTTTCCGCCGATCTCTTTTGCCAGCTCGGCGAGGCTGTCTTCACTCCTTGCCAGCAAGGCCACATTGGCCCCGGCAGCGGCAAACACACGGGCCGTATCGGCACCGACACCCCGGCTCGCGCCGGTTATCACAACTGTCTTGCCCTTGATCTCCATACTATTAATCTCCAAATCCCTGTTTTGAAATGTGGTAGACTGGTTAGGGGGAACGGTCCAGTGGGATGCCCCCTTGACCCGGCACCTCCTCCGGCCAACCATGGCGCAAAATAGACCACGAAAGGTATACTTATGTCCGTTTTCCTCGCCCGCAGCAGCGGTGTTGCGATTATTATGGCGTTTTCTGCGCAGGCGGCCCTGGCAGATGTAACGGCAAAAGATGTCTGGTCGGACTGGAAGTCCTACATGACGGCCACCGGTTATACGGTGAATGGCACCGAGACTATGTCCGGCGATACGCTGACCGTCTCTGACATCTCGATGGCCATGCCAATCATGGAGGAAAACACCAGCGGCACGCTGATCCTCCCCGACATCAAGTTCGTCGAAAACGGTGATGGCACAGTCAATATCATGCTGCCCGCAGACATGCCGATGATGTTCAAAATGGACGGCCCAGAGGGTGTCGCCAGCGGGACCATTGTTTACACCCACGACGGCAGCCCGATGCTGGTTTCCGGCGACGCGGATGAGATGACCTATGATTATGCCAGCAGCTTGATGAAAATCTCGCTGACGGATCTGAAGATCCCGGACGAAGACATCCCTGCCGAAACCGTACAGCTGACCATGACGCTGGCGGATGTTGTGACAAAAACGGTCATGACCAACTCTGACGTCCGCGCCTACAACCAGACAATGACCAGTGAATCGCTGAACTTTGACGCGACGATCAAGGTGCCTGAAACCAACGATGGCGGCTCTTTCAAAGGGGCGATGCAGGGTGTGCGCTTCGCGGGCACGACAATTGTTCCCGAAGGGCTGGAAACCAACGATATGGCGGCGCTGCTGCGCGGTGGCTTCAACGCCGAAGGTACATTTGACTTTGTAAGTGGCAACAGCGCAATCAGCGGCCAGGATGGTACCGATACCTTTGCGCTGGATAGCAACTCCGAAGGCGGAGCAATTGGCTTCAGCATGGGTCTCGACGGATTGACCTATGACGTCAAACAGAACCGCACCGAAACCAATATCACCAGCTCGGACCTGCCGTTCCCGCTGGCGCTGTCCATGGCCGAAGCCGCCTTCAAACTGACCATGCCGATTGCTCAATCCGACGAAGAGCAGGATTTCGCCCTCGGTGTGTTGCTGCGCGACTTTGACGTGCCGGAAATGCTCTGGGGTATGGTGGATCCCACCGGTGCCCTGCCTCACGATCCCGCAACCGTTGCACTGGATCTGGCAGGCAAGGCAAAACTGGCCTTCGATTTCTTTGACCCGAAGGCCATGGCTGAGGTGGAAAACGGCGAACAGGCGCCGGGTGAGCTGCACGCGCTGACCGTCAATGCGCTCGAAGTCTCCGTAGCAGGCGCAAAACTGACCGGCACCGGGGATTTTGCCTTCAACAATGACGATCTGGAAAGCTTCGACGGCATGCCGGCACCTTCTGGTGAGGCAAACCTGACGCTGACGGGCGCCAACACGCTGCTGGACAAGCTGATCGGAATGGGTCTGGTTTCGGACAGCGACGCCATGGGCGCGCGCATGATGATGGGCATGCTGGCGGTTCCCGGCGATGGCGAGGACACGCTGACCTCCAAGATCGAAGTGTCAGAGGATGGTCAGATCAAGGCCAACGGCCAGCGCATCAAGTAACCACAGCACCTGACTGACTGGATGATCGGGGCCGCAAATTGCGGCCCCTTTTTTTGTCTGCGCCCTTGCAGCCTCTCGCTGCGCTGGCTAGCTCTAGGTGATGTTCAACCCATGTAGGTGCCCATGACCCAGACCCCCGAAAGCCTAAGCCACGCTCTTCTTGATGCCGCCCGCAAGGCGGGGGCCGATGCCGCCGACGCGATGGTGGCAGAAGGCAGCTCTCTCTCCATCGAAGTGCGTCAGGGCACGCTGGAACATGCCGAGCGGTCCGAAGGGGTGGATCTGGGCCTGCGGGTCTTTGTCGGGCAACGTCAGGCCTGCGTTTCGGCCTCGGACATGCGGGACGAAACCCTGACGGCCATGGCGGAACGCGCTGTCGCCATGGCACGCGAGGCCCCCGAGGACCCCTATGCCGGTCTGGCCGAACCGCACCAGCTTGCGCAGAATTGGGATCTCGCCGCGCTGGAGCTCTTTGATCCCAGCGACGAACCGGCCCCTGCCACCTTGCAAGAGGATGCACTGGCGGCTGAGGCGACCGGCCTCGGCGTTTCGGGGGTAACCCAGGTACAATCTGCGGCGGCCGGATACGGCAGCCATAAGGTCCATATGGCCGCGACCAACGGGTTTTCCGGTGGCTACCAACGCAGCAGCCGCTCGATCTCCTGCACCGCCATCGCAGGAAGCGGGACCTGCATGGAACGTGACTATGACGGCGACTCCCGAACCTTCCAGGCAGATCTGCGGCCGGCTGACGACATCGGACGACAGGCTGGTGAGCGCGCAGTCGAACGGCTGGGCGCTCGCAAACCGGAAACCGGCAGCTACCCGGTTTTGTTCGACGAACGCGTCTCGTCCTCTCTGATCGGCCATCTTTTGGCTGCGGTGAACGGTGCGAGCATCGCCCGCGGGTCCTCCTGGCTGAAGGACGCTCTGGGAGATCAGATTCTGCCGACGCATCTGAGCGTCACGGAAGACCCCTTTCGCCCCCGGATTGCCGGATCGCGCCCTTTCGATGGCGAAGGCCTGCCGACGCAGCGCCGCGCCATTATCGACAACGGGATGCTGACCGGCTGGACGCTCGATCTCGCATCGGCCCGCAAGCTGGAAATGCAAAGCACTGGCAACGCTGCACGCGGTGTCGGCTCGGTGCCATCCCCATCGCAGTGGAATATCGCGCTGACCCAAGGTCCCGATAGCCGCGCCGATCTGATTGCCAATATGGGCACCGGCCTTCTGGTCACGTCGATGATTGGATCCACCATCAACCCGAATACCGGCGATTATTCTCGCGGGGCCGCCGGTTTCTGGGTGGAAAACGGTGAGATTGCCTATCCCGTCAATGAATGCACGATTGCAGGCAATCTGCGCGACATGCTGCGCGGTATTGTTCCAGCCAATGACGCGCGAACCCATCTGTCCCGCATTGTGCCCTCGTTGCTGGTCGAGGGGATGACCCTTGCCGGAAACTGATCTTTCCCTGCTGATCCGCGCAGCAGAGCAGGCAGGCGATATCGCCTGTCGCTACTCTGGGCCCGAAGCGCAGAAATGGGAGAAACCAGACGGTGGCGGGCCAGTGACGGAAGCTGATATCGCCGTCAACGAGCTGCTTGCCGACGTGCTGCCCGGCGCCCGCCCGGATTTTGGCTGGCTGTCTGAAGAAAGCGAAGACACCAGCACACGTCTGAACCGTGAAAAGATCTTTATCGTCGATCCTATCGACGGCACCCGCAGTTTCGCCGAAGGATCTCGGACCTGGGCCCATTCGCTGGCGGTTGCGCATAACAGGACGATCACGGCGGCAGTCATCTACCTGCCCCAGCGCGAGCTGATGTATTGCGCAGCACTTGGACAAGGCGCGACCTGCAATGGCACAGCAGTCGAGGTTTCCCGACAGGATGACCTCAACGCCGCAAATGTTCTGGCGGCAAGACCGCTGCAGGACCCCGAACACTGGCACAATGGCATTGTACCCGCGTTCAATCGCAGTCATCGCCCTTCGCTTGCCTACCGAATGGCGCGGGTCGCGGATGCGGGCTTTGATGCCATGCTGACCCTCCGCCCCAGTTGGGAATGGGACATCGCAGCGGGTGACCTGATCCTGCGCGAGGCCGGAGGGCTGTGCAGCGACAGGTTCGGCGTCGGCTTGCGGTTCAACAACCCTCACCCTACGCTCAACGGCGTTGTCGCTGCGCCGCCGCGACTGCACGAACAACTGATTGCCGCGCTCGATCCGAAGGGTCCCGGCCTTCGCCCGCTCTGACAGCCGCGCGCAGCAGGAAAACCGTAGCCATGTCGAGACCTTCCGCCGCATCCGACCGCAGCCTCCGCTGGCCTGCCCGTCCCGCAGGCGAAGTGCTGTGGATCCACGCTTCCACGACAGAGCGCTACATGGCTCTCGGCGATGTCGGGAACCGTATGAAATCGCTTCGACCCGATCTGTCTGTTTTGGTGACGTGGAGCCGCGACATCACGAACAGGCCACTGGTCGAGGGCTGCGACCTCGCTGCGGGACCACCGCCAGATGACACCCCGGCCGACGTGCGGATGTTTCTCGATCACTGGCGCCCCGATCTGCTTATCTGGTCGGGGGGAGACCTCCGTCGTGGACTGATGCGCCAGATGAGCGAACGTCAGATCGACAGCCTACTGGTTGATATCGAAGCGAGAGAATTACCCGATCGCACCAGTCGTTGGTTGCCGGACCAGCGCCGTCGGCTTTTCGACCGCTTCAGCGAAATCATGACCCCGTCGGATGAGGCCCGAGCGCAGATGCTCCGGCTCGGTGTCGCTGCAGATCGGATCCAACAGACCAATCCCCTGCGGTTGTCCGCCACGCCCCCTGGCTGCAACAGCGATGAGCTTACCCATATGCAGGCCCAGCTGGGGAGCCGTCCGGTCTGGTTCTCTGCGCAGACCGAGCTGGGTGATCTACCAACCATCCTGACGGCACATCGCAGCGTACTGCGGCTTTTGCATCGGTTGCTTCTGGTAATCGCGATCCGCGATGAACAGGACCTCGCAGAGGCCCGCGATGCGATCATCGCCAGCGGCCTACAGCTGGCCGATTGGGACAGCGGCGAAGAGCCTGATGAATACACTCAAGTCCTGCTCAGCTCTTCCGAAGACACCGGTCTCTGGTACCGGCTTTCGCCGCTGTGTCTGCTGGCCGGCAGTCTGCCCCGCCACGCAAGCGGACAGAACCCGCTGGATGCCGCAGCACTCGGGTCGGCGATCCTGCATGGGCCGGGTCTTGGCACATATGCCGCCTTATATGAGCGGCTGACAGAGGTTGGTGCCGCGCTGAAAATCAACGATGCCGAAGATCTTGCGCAGGGCGTGCTCAGCCTGTCGGCCCCTGATCGGGCGGCGGAGATGGCGCTTGCCGGCTGGCAGATCGTCACAGAAGGCGCCGATATGACCGACCACCTTATGGATCGCGTCCAGGAGTTGCTGGACAAGCGAGAGGACCGATATGAAAGCTCCTGACTTCTGGCACAAGCCCGCCGGAGACTTCGATATTCGCAAGACCTTGCTGGCGCCGCTTGGCCGGATCTACGCATATGCCACCGCCAGACGCCTGGCGCAGGGCGCCGCGCTACGGGTGGCTGTTCCGGTGATCTGTGTCGGCAACATCAACGCCGGTGGCACCGGCAAGACGCCAACGGTCATTTGGTTTCTCGAACGGCTCAGGGATATGGGGCATGAGCCACATGTGGTGACCCGTGGCTATGGCGGCTCTCTGTCCGGTCCTGTGCAGGTCGATCCGGGCCGTCATCGCGCCAGTCAGGTTGGCGACGAACCCCTGCTCCTGGCGGCCTTTGGAGAGGTCTGGAAAGCTGAGGATCGCGCCGCTGGTGCGCAGGCGGCTGCCGCGGCGGGTGCGACCGTCATACTGCTCGATGACGGCTTTCAGAACCCGAGTGTTCACAAGGATCTTTCCGTGGTCGTCGTCGACGCGGAGCGTGGGTTTGGCAATGGCCATTGCCTGCCCGCCGGTCCACTGCGTGAGCCGGTGGCGACGGGCCTTGCGCGCGCCGATCTGGTATTGTCGCTGGGCCGACCCGAGGCGCAGGCACGGTTCCAGTCAGCCTGGAGCGATGCCCTGACGACATGCCCACATTACTCCGGCGCACTGGAGCCTTTGAAAACCGGAATGCCCTGGCAGGGGACGCCGGTGCTGGCATTCGCAGGAATTGGTCATCCACGGAAATTCTTCGAGACGCTGCGTGACCTTGGCGCGGATCTGCGCCGTAGTGAAGCGTTGGACGATCATCAACCCCTGTCCACTGCCCTGATGTCCCGGCTGGAAACCGAAGCCAAGCTGATCGGTGCCCAGATGGTCACCACCGAAAAAGACGCGGTCCGGCTGCCGGAGAGTTTTCGCAACAAGGTGATCACGCTACCGGTGCGCCTGCAGATCGACAAGGATGACGCGCTTCTGGCCCAAATCCGCAAGGTCGCTCCACCGCCTCCATAACACTCGGGCAAGAAGACGCGGTGCACTCTCATCCAGTCTGGCAGCAGATTGCAAAAAACCCGCCGCGGTCACCGGGCGGGTTTTCCTATCTGCATTTTCCCAAAGGAAGGGGTATCAGCCGTCGAGTTCGGCGTCGATCAGCGCTTTGAACGCCTCATAAGACTGATTTTCCACTTTCTTGCCGTTCAGGATGAACGACGGCGTGGACTCGATGCCATGCTCTGTCGCATTTTCCTGATACCAGTTGACGAGGGTCTGGGCCTTGGTCCCATCCTGAAGACAGGCCTCCAGCTGTTCCTCTTCCAGACCTGCGAGCCGCCCGATCTTGCGCAGCGCATCAACGATTTCAGTCGCGCCACCCGCTCGGGCCCAATCAGATTGCCCCTTGTAGATCAGGTCGCTGATCCCGAAGAACTTCTCAGGTCCTCCACAGCGCGCAATCATCGACGCCCAAAGGCCATAGCGATCAAAATAGACCTCGCGGTAGATGAACTTCACCTTTCCGGTGTCGATGTAATCCTGCTTCAGCTGCTTGTACGCACCCTGGTGGAAATTCGCGCAATGCGGACAGGTATAGGACGCATATTCAATCAGCGTTACCGGAGCATCTTCGGCACCTTGCACCATCTCGACGATGGTGGAGGTATCAACCTCTGCATCTTGCGCGTAGGCCGCCCCAACCAGCGGGTTGCCGGGCAGAGAGGTGCCGCCTTGCAATGCGGCATAACCATAGATACCCGCCGCAACGACAGCGGAGGCAAAGATGCCGGACATCAAACGGGTCATTCATACCCCTTTCTAAGAGTTTTCTGTTTCGTCAGCACGTTGCGCCCAAGCCGTTCAAGCGCTGCGCGCAATTCATCACTTTCGACCCCGGTCGCAGCCTCGGCTGCCGCCGCCACGTCCTTCGGATCAGGCGCCTGGGGTTTGCGGACCTTCGGAGCGTATTTAAAGGAAACCTTCCCCTCGGCAAAGCCAGTGGGCGCGGTCTGGGTAATCCGGACCTTGGAAATTGCGTTATAGCCGTAAACCGCGTTCACCTTGCAGCGCAGAGGCTCTTTCTGCATTTCCAGCATCGGCGCATGGGCACCGGTGGTCAACAACGTCAACGTCGCTCCAAATCCACCGCGCCCGTAGTGCACATTGACCGGGCGCGCGATAGAGGAGATGTCGGGACCGGCAATTTCTTCCCAATGGGTGAGCAGGCGCGACACCGCAAAGCCCCGGCTTTCGCCGGCTTTGCGAATCTGATCGTTCAGAAGCTGCGATGTTCGCTTGAACCCGCGAGATTTTGTCCGTTGCACTGCCATGACCGTGGTTTTGCTAGACTGCTCGCCCTATTGTAAAGGGCTGCCAAGCGAGAACCAGCGAAACCGGGCCATAAAGGATAAAGAATGCGTGACCTCAACAGCGAGAGCCACCCGCAGAGCCGTGATTTGCTGGACTGGTACGACCAGCACGCGCGCAGCCTGCCCTGGCGTGTCAGCCCGTCGGATCGCGCCGCCGGTATCTGGCCCGATCCCTACCGCATCTGGCTGAGCGAGGTCATGTTGCAACAAACCACTGTGGCTGCCGTCAAGGACTACTTCCACCGGTTCACCAGCCGCTGGCCGACGGTGGCAGATCTCGCGGCGGCGGCGGATGCAGATGTCATGGGGGAATGGGCAGGTCTTGGGTATTACGCACGGGCACGCAATCTGCTGAAATGCGCGCGCGTCGTGGCCGAGGAACACGGTGGCACCTTTCCGAATACCTATGACGGGCTGATCGCCCTACCCGGCATCGGCCCCTATACCGCCGCCGCCATTTCGGCGATCGCATTTGACCGCCCGGAAACCGTGCTGGACGGCAATGTCGAGCGGGTGATGGCGCGGCTTTACGATATCCATACTCCCCTGCCAGCGGCCAAACCCCAGCTGAAAGAGAAAGCTGCAGCCTTGACCCCAGCAATGCGCCCGGGCGACCACGCTCAGGCGGTAATGGATCTCGGCGCGACGATCTGCACACCGCGCAATCCGGCCTGTGGCATCTGCCCATGGCGCAGCCCCTGCGCTGCCCGTGCGGCTGGCACAGCTCTGGAACTGCCAAAGAAAACCCCCAAGAAACCCAAGCCAACCCGCCTTGGCATCGTCTATCTGGCACGCAGCTGCGATGGCGACTGGTTGCTGGAGCAGCGCCCGGACAAGGGGTTGCTGGGCGGTATGCTGGGCTGGCCGGGCAGTGATTGGAACGACGATCCGGCCCCAATCCCACCGTTTGAGGCCGATTGGCAGGATCTGGGGGCGGAGGTGCGTCACACCTTCACCCATTTTCACCTGGTCCTGCAGGTCATGCTGGCGGAGCTGCCACCGGGTTTCACACCGCAGGACAGTCAGCGCGTGATAAAACGACATGACTTCAAACCCACCGACCTGCCGACGGTGATGCGCAAGGCCTTCGATCTCTGGAAGGGGCGCTGATGCCTTCTCTTTTATCCGGGCAGGGCGCATAGTCGACCACGAACGCGCCCGACTTGAATGAGGCTGTACTGGAATGATATCCGCCAAGACTCTGCGCAGCTGGCAGGCCGCCCTGCCCTTTTGGTTGTCCTTTCTGCTGGTGCCGCTGGTGGGGCTCGCCGCTCTTTATGGTGGCTGGCTCATCCTGCTGCCGCCCTTCGTCACCTGGTATCTCTTTGCGGCATTGGACGGGGTCTTCGGGCTTAATCTTGAAAACGCGGATCCGCTCACACCCGAAGAAGATCTTCATTGGTATTCTTCACTGACCATTGCCTGGGTTCCGGTGCAGGTCCTGCTCCTGATTGCCATGCTAATCTACGTGCCTGGCGCCGATCATCTCTCGGGTGCGGAGAAATTCGGGGTATTCTTCGGTGTTGGCGTCCTCAGCGGCACAATAGGGATCAACTACAGCCACGAATTGATGCACCAGAAGAGCAGACTGGAGCGTTGGCTGGCGGATATCCTGCTGGCAATGGTGCTCTATTCTCACTTCAGATCCGAGCATCTGCTCGTGCATCATCGCCATGTCGGCACACCCCGCGATCCGGTCACAGCGCGCTACAACGAGGGCTTCCATCGTTTCTATCCGCGTGTTCTGTGGCAATGCTGGCGGTCTGCGTTTCGGGCTGAGAGAGCACAACTGGCGCGCCGCAACCTACCTTGGACTGACCGGCGCAACCCGTTCTTTCGCTATTGGGCGCTGCAAGCCGCGTTTCTGCTGATGGCCCTTGTGCTGGGCGGGATGCTCGGCGTTGGGTTGTTCCTGGTCCAGGCGGGTGTCGCGATCTGGCAGCTGGAACTGGTGAACTACGTTGAACACTACGGTCTTACGCGCAAATACTTGGGCGGGGGCAAATTTGAGCCTGTGATGCCGCGCCATTCGTGGAATGCAGCCCATAAGGCGTCAAACTGGCTGTTGATCAACCTGCAACGCCATTCCGACCACCACTACAAACCCGATCGTCGCTTTCCCCTGCTTCAGAATCACACATCAGCCGATGCTCCCCAGCTACCCTACGGCTATCCGGTCATGACAGTTGCGGCGATGATACCACCGCTGTGGCGGCGGATCATGAACCCGCGAGTGCGGCGCTGGCGGCAGATGTATTATCCTGACATCACCGATTGGAGCGCCTACAATGCGGCCCGTTGCCCCGAAGACCGCCCCGACCCGACACCGGCAGGCCCGCGCGCCTAGCTGAGACCTAGCGGGGCAGCGCCCATAGTGTCATCGGTCGGGTCAGCCCACGCAGTTCAGATGCGCCGTGCTGCACGAAACCTGCCTGCAGATCTCTGGCCCCGCCTTCGTCCTCCACACGCTGCCGCAGGGTCTCGCTGATCACCATCTGAGCGTTCATCTCGCGGGTGCGCTCCTCCAGTCGGGCTGCAATATTCACCGCGTTACCGATCACCGCATATTCCAACCGGTTTGCGCCGATATTGCCAATCACCGTCTCACCATAGTGAACACCGATGCCAACGCGGATTTCTGCCTCGCCGTAGCCGCGTCGCTCGGCATTCCATTCCGCTACCGACGCCAGCATGGCCCGCCCGCAAGCCAGGGCGTTACTTGCGTCCCTCGGACCAGCCAGCGGTGTACCAAAGGTCGCCATCAAACCATCGCCCAGATACTTGTCCAGCGTGCCGTGATGACGGAACACCTCCTTTTCCATGCGGCCATGAAAATCGCGCAAGAGGTCAATCACCTGATAGGCGTCGCGCTCGGCCGCCAGGCGGGTGAACCCGACAATGTCAATGAACAGAATGGCCACGTCCTGACGGCGGGTCTGCTTCAGCGGTTCATCATTTTGCGACAGCTGCTGCACCACATTGGGCGAGAAATACCGTGACAGATTGGCCCGTTCACGCTCAAGACCAGCATTATTCTGGATCAGCGCGTAGAGCCGTTTTGAGGATATACCCAGCGTCACTGCCACCAGAAAGAACACGATAACCTCCTGCAGGCGCTGATGCAGGAGAAAGCTGTTCGGATCGAGAAATTCAGCCATGGTCGGATCATAGCCCACAACCTCAAGCACCCGTTCGGTTAGGCCGGGCACCGGATCCGTCAGCCACCAGACCATGATCGCCGCAAATAGCCAGATGACTGCGGTCCAGATGCCGATGGCAACCACCGTGCGCCAGGAATAGGCCAGAGTCCCCGCGGCAAGTATGATGAAAAAATAGATGAAATTTCCAAACCGATACTGAATTGGCAGCGGCGTATCGTCGACACTCAGCGGATTTGGCAGAACCATTCCGATGGTCATGATCGACAGATCGGCAAAAATCAGCAGCATCTCAAGCCGTGATTGCCCAACCCGTCCAACCCGGCGGATCAGCCAGCCGTTCAGACATAGCAACGCAAGGATAAAGTGATAATACAGCACATCCCATTTGGGGTTCACATAGATCAGAAAAACCGCCGTTACGGCCATGGCGATCCAGCGCGCCCGCACCGCAAGCTCCAGCCCATTGCGTTTGTGCTCTGTTAGCGCATCCAGCGCATATGGGCTCTCCTGTCTGAAAATGGCTTCGTCGCTATCCAAGGCAGGAGCGGGGGCGGAGGCGGTTACTGCCATGATATGTATCCATCCATTGGCGCCGGTCTTGCGTCAAACTAACGGCAGCTGCCAACGGATGCACCCCTTGAACCGACAGCGCTGAAACGAAAAGACCCCGCCATGACGGCGGGGCAAGGTTGGCGCCGTCGACAATGCGACAGCGCCTGCGGTTTCACACAGGTTGTGAAAGGGTGGGGTCAGTTTTGCAATTCTGCCCGAATCTGCTGGCGCAGCACGTCGATGGGCACGGTCTTTCCGTCCCGCTTGAAACACCAGTAGGTCCAGCCATTGCAGGAGGGCGCGTTTTCCAGATGCGCTCCGACCTGATGGATTGATCCCTTGATATTGTCGCCGATCAGCGTGCCGTCTGCGCGCACTTTTGCCTTGTGCCGACGGTTCATCGAATAAAGCTCGTCGCCCGGGCGCAACATGCCGCGCTCGACCAGCTGACCAAAGGGGACGCGCGGTTCGGCACGTTTGCTGGCAGAGACCTGCAGCGCTTCGCGGTCGAACTTGCGTACGGATTGGATGCGCTTTTCGGCAACTTCACGGTAGGCGGCTTCGCGCTCGATTCCGATAAATTCACGGCCCAGCATCTTTGCCACGGCGCCCGTAGTGCCGGTGCCAAAGAACGGGTCCAACACCACATCACCCGGATTCGTCGAGCCAACGAGAATGCGGTGCAGCAGCGCCTCGGGTTTCTGCGTCGGATGCGCCTTATTGCCGGCCTCATCCTTCAGCCGCTCATGGCCGGTACAGATCGGCATGACCCAATCCGAACGCATCTGCAAACCTTCGTTCAGCGCTTTCAGCGCCTCATAGTTGAAGGTATATTTTGCGCCTTCGGATTTTGAGGCCCATATCATCGTCTCATGCGCGTTGGTGTAACGCTTGCCCCGGAAATTCGGCATTGGGTTCGACTTGCGCCAGATCACATCGTTGAGGATCCAGAAGCCTTCGTCCTGCACCGCTGTGCCGACTCGGAAGATGTTGTGGTACGATCCGATCACCCAGATGGAGCCGTTTGGCTTCAGGATACGGCGCGCCTGTTTAAGCCAGGCACGGGTAAACTCGTCATAGACGCCAAAGCTGGAAAACTGATCCCAGTGGTCATCGACCGCATCGACCTTGCTGTTGTCAGGACGATGCAATTGCCCCTTCAGCTGAAGGTTATAGGGGGGATCCGCAAAAATCAGATCAATCGAATTTGACGGCAGACCGGACATCACGTCGATACAGTCACCGTCAAGGATCGCGTTTAGCGGGAGCGCCGCGGCGCCCCGTGTAAGTGTTTTGTTCATTTGCTCTGCCTCGATAACCACGGCGCATTTTTGCGCTCATTTTGGTTGTCCACAGGATGAGTCATCGTGGATTCGAGGTCAATTTGTTTTTTAGAACAAGGTGATGAGGTTCACTCTTGATACAATATGTTGTGGACAGGCTTAAAGGAACGCCGATGATGTGGGGTCACGCCCAGGTTCACCAGGGCGTCGCGGTGCTGTTTGGACGGGTAGCCTGCGTTTTTCTCCCAGCCATAGCCGGGAAACTGTTGCGCCAAATCCACCATGATCCGGTCACGGGCCAGTTTTGCCACGATGGATGCCGCCGCGATGGAGACTGATTTGCTGTCTCCCTTGATCACGAACTCCGACGTCTGGAGCAGACCCTTGGGGATCAGATTGCCATCGATCAGCAAATAATCCGGCGCCGGATCCAGGGCTGCAACGGCCCGCTCCATTGCCAGATGCGAGGCGCGCAGAATGTTCAGGGAATCAATCTCTTCGACGCTGCCATGAGCAATCGCAACCTCGGCCTGCGCAAAGATCGACGCTTCGACCGCCTCGCGCCGCTTGGCGCTTAGCTTCTTTGAATCGTTCAGCCCCTCGGGAATATTGTCGGCGTCCAGGATGACCGCGGCGGCGGTCACCGGTCCGGCGAGCGGGCCACGACCAACCTCATCCACGCCTGCAATACGTATATGGCCACGCGCACGGGCGGCCGCTTCCAATGTGTAATCGGGATAATCCATCCCTTGGTCTGACCGGGTTTTAAGCCGGGTTTCAAGTCCGACCGCATATACCGCGCAAAAAAGAGGGGGCCGAAGCCCCCAAGTCTGCTCGAACCCAGGTCCCGCCGACCTCAGCGACGGGTAATGCGATAGCCGCGGTCCTTGAGGCAATCCGGGCGATAGCCGACACGATTGCGTTTGCCATTCCAGAAGGTCACCTGGCAGGCGCGCGGCAGGGTGTGCTCAAATCCGTACTGTTTGCGCAGACAGCCCTGCCCCATCAAAGTCCGGCTTTGGCTGTAGCGCGGGAAATAGCGCACGCATTGTGCCGGCAGATCATAGCGCGCCACATGCGGCGGAAGCGGTCTGGGATGATGAGGCCGATACGGCTTGCCATGTGACGGACGATGCGGACGGGTGACCTGTGGCTGATCATCATCGCGATTGTTCTTCACGATTGCACCGATGATGCCAAGCACGGCGAGACCCGCCAGCACCTTGGCAACATCCTCATCCGCCCGTGCAGGCGCCGCGGAAAACCCGGTCACCGCGACTGCTGCGGCAACGATCAGCGTGATGAATTTGCGATGCGGTTTGGCATTTACATCAATGCGACTGCTGCGAAACATGGGATGTCCTTCCTGAAGTTCTGAAAACATGAGGCCAAATGG
The DNA here is from genome assembly GCF_048055755.1 of Phaeobacter sp. JH204B. Taxonomy (NCBI): domain Bacteria; kingdom Pseudomonadati; phylum Pseudomonadota; class Alphaproteobacteria; order Rhodobacterales; family Roseobacteraceae; genus Phaeobacter; species Phaeobacter sp. JH204B. Next base: position 58,223 of record NZ_JAYMXF010000010.1, on the reverse strand, counting down.
CCGATGCAATCAGCCTGGTTCGGAACCGTGCGGACAGGCAATAACGGCGCCTTGTTATCGAATATCACCACCCGCAATCGCCTGTTGTTATTGAATATCCCGCGACAAATGCGCAGTGTGAGGGTATGAAAAACCTCCTTATCTCCACAGCTCTGATTGCCGGTCTTGCCATTGGTATGCTCAGCGATACGAGCCCGGCCGCAGCGGCCGAGTGTTACGCCGATTACAAGGCGAAACAGGATGCCCCGCTGCGGCTGCATTACGGCGTGATCCAGCTTGGCGGCGGCTGCAGCAAGCCGGCCGCCAAGGCCGAAATCTCCGACCGGCTGTTGGCAGCGGGCTGGACCTTGCTCAATGTTCTGTCCATTTTTGGTCCCGACGGGCTGGAACAAAGGAAAACAGATGCCGGACCCTATTTTCTCCGTTTCTGAGGTGCGCGCGGCGGGAAGCCGCGTCATCGCATTGGGGATCACTGCCATCGTTGCCTTGCTGGCGATTGCCGGTACCGTGCTGCTGCTGACGCTTCCCGATGCCAACGCTTTCAACGCAAGGGTCGAGCGGGTCTTTGTGGAAAACGACCTTACCACGCAGGCCGAGATCAAGCTGCTTGAGATCCTCGCCCAGTCCGGCACGGCCTTTGCCGATACGCTGACCAGCTATCGGATGGTAATTTTTGTGCTGATGGTCTTTGCCACCATGATGATGGTGGCTGCGCTGGTGGTTCTGGCCATGCTGGTCATGCTGAACCGGCGCATGGTCCAGATCGAACGCGCAGGCATCCAAGTGACTGAACTGCTGATCAGCCGCGAAGAAAACACCGTCTACCTCAATACCATGGGCTTCAAACTGACCGCCGCAGCGATGGAAACGCTCGCAGTTCTGGCCGAGGCCCGGCTTGATGACGATGTCCTCTCCGGTGCGGAGATCGAGGCGATGATATCTGGCCGCCCCTCTGTTGACTGCGAAGAGGCCGCAGGAGCGACACGGATAAAGCGGCTGCGCGATACATTGGGCAATCAGATGGTCAGCGAGCTTCTGGTCAAGAATATCGCCAAGCGCGGCTATGTCCTGTCGATCAGCAAGGATGTGATCCGCATGGTGTGACCCCCCGTGCGCAGGGAGGTCACCAATCCCGCCACCGCATACTGACAGGGCCCTCTGCCCTTATCCAATGGATCAATTCCCTGTGCAGCTCTGGCATTTTGCCGGGAAACCACCACATAGTAGAAAACCAGGCAACATGGATCCCTTGTTGTCAGTCCACCCGGGAACAGCCCTCATGAACATGCGCGCCAGCACCGCAAGACCCGCATATGGAATTATGGTAGAGGAGCTGCGCGGCCCGGTTACGGCGCGGCTAGGTGGCAGGATCATCGCCCAGAGCACCCGTGCCAAGGTGATGTATGAGACCCGCCGACCTGCTGCCATCTATTTTCCCCGTGACGATATCCACACCTGCCTGACGCCTGCCAACGGGCACCAGACCTTCTGCCCGTTTAAGGGAACTGCAGGCTATCAGGATCTGGAACTTGGCGAACAGAGCATCTGCAATGCCGCCTGGTCCTATGACGATGCTCTGCCTGAGGCTTCCGGCATCGCAGGCCATGTCAGTTTTATGCCGGAAGCGCGCGTTGAGATCGACCTTGGCAGCAATCAGCTTGAGGTCCCGGAATACGGTAATATTTCAGGACCGCTGATCGATTGGCTGCTGCGCGAAGCTGCATATCTGCCGACACCTGAGGAATTCACCCAAAACCTGTCGGAGAAACTGGTCGAACATGGCGTTCACCTGTCGCGCCTCTCGGTGATGGCCTGGTCCCTGCACCCGATGATCGCGGGCAAGAACTTCATATGGAGCCGCGCCTCCGGCAAGGTCACGACCTACGCCCCGAGCTATGAGATCCACGATCACCCGGCATTTCAGAACAGTCCCCTGCGCCATGTTTCCAACGGGCTTGGCGGCATCCGGCAGCGGTTGGATCTGGATCAGCCCAGCGATGCCTTTCCGATCCTCAGCGATCTGAGGGAAGAGGGCGCAACCGATTACGTGGCGATGCCGCTGCCCTTCTCCGATGGGAGGATAAACGTGCTGACGGTTGCCAGCCATCATCCGAAAGGGTTCTCGACCGAAAACCTGGGGCTTATATTCGAATGTTCTGCGGTTATTGCCCGGTACTATGAAGTGTTCATGCAGCGGGAGAACGCACAGTCCCTGCTGGAAACCTATGTAGGCAAGCGAACCGGCGCGCGGGTTCTGGGTGGGGAAATCCGGCGTGGTGATGGCGATGACATTGATGCCGCCATTATGTTCTGCGACCTGCGTGGATCCACTCGGCTTGAGGAGGACCTGGGCCGCAGCGCCTATATCGAGCTACTCAACAGCTTCTTTGAAACGGTATCGACGATCGTGCATGAACACGGCGGCGAGGTGCTGAAATTCATCGGCGATGCGGTCCTAGCGGTGTTCCCCGCCGGCGACGCACCCGATGAGGCACGCGCGCAGGCCCTGCAATCGGCGCGGGCAATTGTTGCCGGACTGGACGCGATGGGCGACGAAGAGGGCAAGCGGCGCTGTGAATCGGCCATCGGTCTCGCCTACGGTCGTGTCACCTACGGCAACGTCGGATCCCGTGAGCGGTTGGATTTCACCGTCATCGGTCAGGCCGCCAATATCGCCGCACGGCTTGGCGACTATGGCAAATCCTGCGGCCATACGATCGTGGTCAGCCGCGACCTGTTGGAAACCCCGGAACAGGCGACGCCGCTTGGCTCAGTATCGCTGCACAATGTCTCCCGCCCGGTTGAGGCCTTCGCCGTTTCCGTGGCGATGGATGCCGACCAGCTCGCCGCGTCCTAACGGCTGACCAGCAGGCGCTGCGCCTCGTCCCCCATTGTTACAACCAGCGGCTCCTGCGCCTGCCGCGCCTTGAACGCAGCCTTGCCACCTAGCCCCTGCCAGTTGATCTGCACCAGCGACTGCGCAACAGCGCCGCCCAGCGTTGCCCCCGGTCCGGTGATGATAAACAGATCCGGCGCGAACTCCTGCGCCGCGACCTGCACCGCGCGAGTGAAATCATAAGGCTCAACGACCTGCGCATTCAGCGTGTAGTCCCTGAGGCTCGTCAGTGAATATCCGCCAGGCCACCAAACCTGCCCTCGCCCGTCGACCAATGGCTTCTTTGCCGCAGAGAACAGGTCCACCGGCAGTCGCGACCGGCCTTCAGCAGCGACCGGGGCCTGTAGGTCGGTATGGAACGCGGCATGGTTGGTCAATCGCATGGGGAAGCGATCCTGCACCTGCGGCACAGCCTGTTCAAACGCATCCAGACCGTCGGCATTGCCCGCCAGCACCAGCATGCCGCCCAGATTGATTGACAGCGACAGGTGATGATCAGGCCTGCTGTCTATGTCACGCACTAGCTGAAGCAGCTCTGTCTTGCGCTGCCGATCCAACTGCCAGTCGTCGCTCTGACAGGGGTAAACCAGCTGCCCGCCAATGAGATGCTGCTGCATCAGCTGACCCATGGTGTTGACCACCTCAAACCCTGTTTGAGGGCTGAGCGCACCGGCGGCGGCCAGCGCGATGTACCAGCCCATCGAATTGCCCGTGACCGCCACGACATCAATGTCCTCGGCGAGTGACTGCGCATCCGCAATCGCGCTGGCATAGATCAGCGGAGAGGCCACATCGCCGCGGGTGTATTTGGACATCGCGTATCTCTCAGCACCATCCAGCGCAGTGACACTCTCTTGGCCCGCGGCCTCGCGCATTGCGTCAAATGATCTGATTAGAGCCTGCTTGTCGGCGTGGTGACGCGCCAGATACCCAAGTTCAGTTTTGTTGTATGTGCCACGTCCGGGACAGATCAGAACAGCGGTGCGGGTCATGTGTCAGCTCCTGTCAGCCGCAGCGCCGCTGCGACGATACTCTCCTTTGACGGCAATGTTGCAGCATAGGCGGGACCGGTCGGGATAAAGCAATCCTCCGCCACGACACGTGCCATCGGCGCGCCATCCGTCTCATAGAACAGCGCCATCAGCGCCTCCGACTGACTTCCTGTGCTGCGGCATTCGTCGACGATCAAGATGTTGTCGCATCCTGCCGTGGCCGCAAGCAGCGCTTCCTTTGGCAACGGCGCGAGCCAGCGCAGATCGACGACCCGGGTGGAAACGCCCTTGGCCTTCAGCTCGGACTGGGCCTGTGTCGCCAAGTAACGGCCATTTCCATAGGTCACGATGGCAAGGTCTTGACCATCGCCATGCACCCCGACCTCTCCCAACGCAATCCGCTGGTCAGGTGCGGGATAGAGACGCATCCAGCCGCCGTCCTTCGGCTCATGCAAATCACGCATCGGATAAAGCGCGATCGGCTCGACAAAGACCACGACGCGCTGCTCCTCTCGCGCCAGACGCACGGCCTCGCGCAGCATCATCGCGGCCTCGGCCCCGTCCGAGGGACAGGCAATCACGATGCCCGGAATGTCGCGCAGGACCGCCAGCGAATTGTCATTGTGGAAATGGCCACCGAAGCCTTTCTGATAGCCCAGACCGGCAATCCGCAGCACCATCGGATTGCTGAACTGGCCGTTAGAGAAAAACGGCAGGGTCGCGGCCTCGCCACGGATCTGATCCTCGGCGTTGTGTAGATAGGCCAGGAACTGGATCTCCGGGATCGGGACAAATCCGTTGTGTCCCATGCCGATGGCCAGCCCAAGGATCGACTGCTCGTCCAGCAAGGTATCAATCACCCGGTCCGGGCCAAACCGCTGTTGCAGCTTCTGGGTGACGCCATAGACGCCCCCCTTCCGGCCGACATCTTCACCCATAGTGACCAGCTCAGGATGCTCCAGCATCAGGTCGGTCAAGGCCCAGTTGATCAACCGGCTCATCGGCTGGGGGTCTGTCTGAGCACGCAGATCGCTGCCCAGAATTTCTGCCCGCACCTCACCGCTTGGCCCGTTCGTCTTGCGACAGACCCGCTTTGGTGGGATCAGGCTGGCACTGACATCCCCTGCCGTTCTCAGATGCGGACGGGTGACGACCTTTGTGCGGATCCGTTCAACCCGCGCGCAGGTCTCAGTGTAAATCTCCAGTGCCGCTTCCCGTGACAAAGCTCCGGATTGCGACAGCAACCGCACGGAGTGCAGCAGCGGATCATTGGCCTCATCCGCCTCAACCTCTGCCTTGCTGAGGTAAGTGGTCGGCACGTCTGCACCTGCATGACCGTAGAGCCGCACCGTGCGCAGATGCAGGAAAGCAGGCTTGCGGCAGCGACGAACGTAGTCGGCAGCTGCCCCGGCCACCGCATAGGTGTCGTGGATATTCAGCCCGTCGGCATGAAAATAGCGCATGCCCGGTCGATGCGACATCGACGCTTCGATCCACCCCTTCGGAGTCTTGACCGAAATGCCAATCCCGTTGTCCTCACAGACAAACAGCAGCGGCAAAGGTGTCGACTGCACAGACGCCCAACAGGCGGTATTGATCGCTCCTTGTGCCGTCGAATGATTGGCCGAGGCATCGCCGAAGGAACACATCACAAGCCCATCGTCAGGCAGAACCCGGTGCTCTGGATCATGCCGTCGCGCGGCACCGATAGAATAGGCCGCGCCGACCGCCTTGGGCAGATGGCTGGCAATGGTCGAGGTCTGTGGCGGGATCATCAGCGCCTTGGATCCCAGCACCTTGTGCCGCCCTCCCGATGTCGGATCTTCGGCAGAACAGGCAAAGGACAGCAGCATATCCCAGGCAATGCTCTGACCCGGCACCTGATCTGCCCGGGCGATCTGAAATGCGGCGTCGCGGTAGTGCAGGAAGGCCATGTCATCAGCGCGCAAGGCTCGCGCAACCGCCGCCATTCCTTCATGACCGGACGAGCCGATCGTGTAGAAACCCTGCCCAGCCTTTTGCATAGCCCGGCTGGTGCGGTCCAGGGCACGGCTCAGGGCCTGCGCGCGAAAGATCGCGACCGCATCACTGCTGCAAAGGTCCCCCACAGGCGACGGCCCCGGGGGCAGGCGACCTGCGACCACTCGATCAAGGAAATTTTGATGTACGATCTCGGCGCGATCCATGGCCTACCCCTTATTGCTCAGGGGCTTTATCGCCGATATGCGCCAGTCTTACCAATGAGATTACAGCAGGCACCCATGAGCAAAACTCATACTGCTAAGGTCAAAGACCGCTCCGCAGAATGACAAAGGCCGCGCCGAGGCGCGACCTTTTCTAACAAGCAATCAATGAGGGTCGGGATCAGTCTGCCTTTGCCCGCAAACTGTCGCGATACAGCGCCTTGGCCAGTGAAATCATCATGAAAACCATGACAATCGTGAAGGGCAGTGCGCCAATGATCATAGCGTTTTGCAAGGCTCCGAATGGATTGGAAGCCGCGCCACTGTTGCCAGCGATGATCAGCGCCCCGATGACCGAGGTCAGAATCAAGCCCCAGATGATACGGTGCTTGATCCCGGTTTCCTCTTCGCCACCGGACATGATGGTGTTCATCACCAGAATACCCGAATCCGCTGAGGTCACGAGGAAGGTCATGATCAGCACAACACACATCACGGTGATGGCAGACAGGAAGCCGCCCGAAATCATCTGCTCGAGCGTCACAAACAGCTTGGCGGTATTGGTCGCCCCGATGATCGACCCTGCGGCGGTACCGTTCAGTTCCAGATCAATCGCGGTGCCGCCTAGAATGGTCATCCACAGGAAGCAGACGATGGCAGGTGCGATCACGCAGCCCAGAATGAACTCACGCACGGTGCGCCCTTTGGAAATACGTGCCAGGAACAAACCAACGAAGGGCGAGAAGGCAATCCACCAGGCCCAGTAGAATGTGGTCCAGCCTGCCTGCCAGCCGAACTGGCGACCGGGTTCCCCTGCTGCATAGATCGCATCGGCATCCAGCGCTGCCGCCGACGCAGGCAGCCCTTCGGTGAAGCCGCCCAGCGAGCCCCAGGGGGATGTTGCCGAACCGTAGACCGAGCTCATATCTTCCGCAGGCAGCGCCTGTGCGGCCTCCGGCAGAGCCGTCGCAAAGGCATCCGCCGATTGCGGCCCATAGGCACCAAAGGACATCTGAGTGAAATGCAGGATGTAATCGACCAGACCGCTGCCGAATTTAGTCATCGCAAAGAAGAACGACCCAAAGAACACAAAGGTCAGAAGCAGGATAACCGACAGTACGAGATTGAGGTTGGAGAGATATTTGATGCCGCGACCAACCCCGGAAACTGCAGAAAGAATCGACAGCCCCATGATCACGAAAAGCGCCGACAGCAGGCCAACGGTGCTCGGTTTCGGCGCTTCGGCATCCCCGTTCATCAGCCATTCCATCCCTGAAACCGCATAGACGCCATCAACGAACTGGCTGACACCAAAACCGATGGTGACGGACACGCCAAGAATGGTGGCCACAACACCCAGAACATCAACCAGATGGCCGATAAAGCCATTTGCAGCCTTGCCGAGCAACGGCGTCAGGGCCGACCGGATCGTCAGCGGCATATCGCGCGTATAGGCATAATAAGCCAGCGACAGGCCGGTCAGAACGTAGATCGCCCAGGCGTGAAACCCATAGTGCAGGAAGGTGTAGCGATAGGCGGACTGGACCGCCTCTTCGGTATTTGCTGCGACCTCGCCGGACAGAACCAATGGGTTGGAACCCCAGAGGCCCAGCGGCTCCGCCGTTGCAAAGACCATTAGCCCAACGCCCAGCCCGGCACCAAACATCATCGAGAACCACGAGAAATTGGAGAATTCCGGCGTCGCATCAGCCGCCCCCAGCTTCTTGTTGCCGGTTGCAGGCAGAATGGCCAGAACAAACAGGAAGAAGGCAAACAGTCCCACGGAGATGATGTAGAAGGCGTTGAATCCGTTCAGCAGCTCGCTGTTCACCCAGGACAGGGTTCCGCTGGCTTTGCTTGGCCAGACCAAGGCCCAGAGGACCAGCGTCGTCATGATGATCTTACTGATCAACGCGATAGGAAGGCTGTGGCCCTCGTAGAAGCCGGATGGAGCTGTTTCGATCTCCAACTCGGTAAATGGTGGCTTGATTGACATAATCGTTCCCTGTTCCGTGTCGCGCGCCGTTGTTGTCGTTCCCCGTATCACCTGGCGCTCGGGTGGCGGGTTGTGCGCAGCGCACGCAAAGGTGCTGCGCAAGGCTCGATATGCGGTCACGCGGTCAGATCTGCAGATCCCATGTTGGCCCTTCGGCGCAACCTAGGCTCTGCTGCACGCGCAGCCGTTCGGTTTCAGTTCTGCTCCCCTATCTCCGGTCCCACGCCGACGCCGTCTCGAAGGTGCATCCAAGCCCCCTCGTCCCCATGTCGGCGTCCCGCATTTGGTCAAGACTACTCAATTACAGTGCTTCAGGCACTTCGAATAAAATGTAGCGAATTTCAGAAAATTTAAATCCATCGCAAAGACGAATTAGGGTTCAAACATTTCAAATGCTTGCAGCCTGTCAAAGCCTGTTCCAACGGCTAATATCGACCGGAAAAACATCTCGGATACAGAGATCAACACGCTCAAAATCCCTGATGACCGTGCCAAAATTTTGCGCAAGTTAACCAGACAGACCGGCCTCGGACCAATCCGCGACAGCAGAGAACCGGTAAGGTTCAGACGGAAACACCTGCCAGCAGGTCGGACCGGCTGATGTCGGCACGCTCCCCGGACATTGTGATGCGCCCCCGTCGCAGAACGACAAATCTATCTGCAAGCTCATAGGCAAAATCGAAATATTGCTCGACCAGAACAATCGCCATCTCGCCCTCGTCGCGCAGATGCCGGATTACATCTCCGATCTGCTGAATGATATTTGGCTGGATCCCCTCGGTCGGTTCATCAAGCAGCAGCAGCTTCGGACGCGTGATCAATGCGCGTGCAATGGCAAGCTGTTGTTGTTGCCCCCCTGACAGATCGCCTCCACGGCGATGACGCATATCGTGTAGAACGGGGAACAGCTGGTAGATCCGATCCGGCACCTGATGATCGCTTCGCGGCAGGCAGCCAAACCCGGTTTCGAGATTCTCAAGCACCGTCAGCAACGGAAAGATCTCCCGCCCCTGCGGCACATAAGCGATGCCTTTTTGCGCCAGTTGATAGGATGAGGCAGCCCGCAATGGGTCGCCGTCCAGCAGAATTTCTCCACCCGATCGAGGATGGCGACCGGAAATCGCCTTCATCAGGCTGGTCTTTCCCACGCCATTCGTCCCCATCACGCAGGCCACCTCGCCACGTTTCACCTCCATCGAAATCCCATGCAGGATCTGCGAATGCCCATAGTGCAGCGATATATTTTCCAGCTTCAGCATATTTTAGCGCCCCAGATAAACATCAATGACAGCTTGATCGGCGGTCACATGATCCAGCGATCCTTCGGCGAGGACCGCGCCTTCGTGCAGAACCGTCACCTTGCAGTTGAGGCGCCGCACAAAGTCCATATCGTGCTCCACGACGACAACCGCACGCGTCTTGGCCGCTGCGACCAGGATAGCCGTGGTCTGTTCACGTTCTTCCGGGCTCATACCTGCCGCCGGTTCATCCACCAGCAGCAACCGTGGTTCCTGCGCCAGCAACATGCCGATCTCCAACCACTGTTTCTGCCCATGGCTCAGCTCCCCGGCGGAACGGTGCAAGGCATCGGCCAGACCAACCTCCGCAGCCAGTTCCTGAACGCGGCCAAGATGCGGCGAGCTGGGGCGATAACGTAACACGGCAAACGGGCCGCGGTCCGCCTTCAATGCCAGCAGCAGGTTTTCCTGCACTGTCTGTTCCTCGAAGACCGTCGGTTTCTGGAACTTGCGGCCAATGCCGTCCCGCGCAATGCGCGCTTCGGAACCGGCAAACACCGATCTTCGACGACCATCCCAGATGATGCTGCCGCTATCGGGCGCAGTTTTTCCGGTGACAATATCCATGAAGGTGGTCTTGCCCGCACCGTTTGGTCCGATAATCGCGCGCAGCTCCGCCGGACCAATCCTGAACGACAGGTTGTTGATCGCGCGAAACCCGTCAAAGCTGACCGAAATACCTGAAACTTCCAGAAGCGGATTCATCGCTGGACCTCCTGCTCACCGGGTTCAGTTTCAATCGTTCTGCGTTGCTGGATCAGGTCAAGCAATCCACCGATCCCCTTGGGCGCAAACAGCGTCACCAGAACGAACCCGAGCCCCAGAACAACCTGCCACCAGTCGACCCAGCGAATAGTGAAAATCCCGAGGTCAACATCCGGGGCCTGACCGCCAGTAAACCAGCTGGACAGCAGCGAGACGAGTGCGGCACCAATCACCGCGCCGTAAAGTCGGCCACGTCCACCGATGGCGACCCAAACCGCGAGGTAGATAGACGCGATTGGCGCCATCTCAGCAGGGTTGATGATGCCGGCCTGCGGGTAATAAAGCGCACCTGCAATGCCCGCGACACAGGCGGTTCCGGTGAATACCACCAGCTTGTAGCCCTCAACGGAATAGCCCAGAAACCGGACCCGGGTCTCATTGTCGCGGATCGCCCGCAGCACGGATCCAAACTTTCCGCCAACCACCCAGGTAGCCGTCACATAGCCCAGCCCTAATGCGAGGGCCGAGCCCCAGAAAAACCAGATCGAAACCAGCGACTGCGGCACATCAGTCAGACCGGGCAGGTTTTGCAGCCCGCTCAGCCCGTTGTTGCCACGCAATCCGCTGTCGTTCTGGAACAGATATAGCGCCAGCGCCAATGTCATCGCCTGCGTCAGGATCGACAGGTAGACACCCGTGACCCGGCTGCGAAAGGCCAGCCAGCCAAAGACCAGCGCCAGCAGCCCGGGAACCGCCACGACAAGTAAGAGCTGCACTGCCAGACTGTCGGCAAAGGCCCAGACCAGCGGAAAGCTGTCCCCCCCGACGACACCAAAGATCTGATGTGCGATCGCATCATGTATCTCGCCCTGGGTTGGCGGTAGCACCGCATCCGACAGGGAGCCGAGCACCGCATCCCGCGTACGCTCATACATCAGCCACATGCCAATCATGTAGCCGCCCAGCCCGAAAAACGCGAAATGCCCCAGGCTGAGGATCCCGACATAGCCCCAGATCAGATCCATCGCGATCGCTACCAGACATAGGCAGAGAGTCTTGCCCAGTGTCTTGATCATGGAAGTGGAAACAAACCCGGCCCCCAACCCTTCGGACAGCAGGGTAATTCCCAGCGTGAACAGCGCCAGAACGGCAATGAAAACCAGCACCGATGGATTGCGGGCAATAAACGAACGCTGCATGGATCAGTCCCCCGCCGCGCGGCCACGCAGGGCAACAATTCCGCGCGGTCTGAATTGGATGAAGATGATGATCAGCACAATCATATAGGTCTGTGCCGCCAGCGTGTTGGACGGGTTCAGCCATTCGATGCCCTTCTGGGAGAAACCGATCATCGCCGCCCCGGCCAGGGTGCCCCAGATACTGCCGACGCCGCCGACTACAACGGTCATGAAGCTCTGGACGATGTAGTCGTTGCCCAGCTCGGAGGTCACCTTCGCAAAGAGCCCGATTGCAACGCCCGCGATGCCCGCGATGCCGGACCCCAGGCCAAAGGTCAGCATATTCACCCGGTCCGGATTAATCCCCATGGATGCCGCCATGCCTCGGTTTTGGGTGACGGCACGGGTTTCCAGCCCCAGGCGTGTGCGCCGGATAATGAACAGCAACAGCCCAAGAAAACCCAACGCCAGCACGAAGATCGCGATACGGATATAACTGATGGACACGACGTCGTTGATGATCCACGCGCCGTCCAGCCATCCCGGTGCGGTCAGCGGGCGCGCCTGCGTCCCGAATATGTTCTTGGCCAGCTGCTGCAATGCGATGGAAATACCAAATGTCGCAAGAAGCGTCTCTAACGGCCGATTGTAGAGCCAGCGGATCACCAGACGCTCCATCGCAATCCCCGCTCCGAAGGTCACCGCAAAGGCCGCTGGAATCGCCACCAGAATGGACAGCGTATGGTCGGAGATGAACAGCTGCACCACATAGCCGGTATAAGCCCCCATCATGATGAATTCGCCGTGGGCCATGTTGATGACCCCCATAACGCCAAAGGTGATCGCAAGACCGATGGCCGCCAGAAAATAGATCGACGCCAGAGACATGGCATCCAGAGTGAGATCCGCCGCCTGATTGAAACCGACCTGCCTGTTGATGCGCGCCAGTGCCGTCTCTGCGGCATCCGTCACCGCCAAGGAGGACTCCTCATAGATGTCAAAGTACCGGTAGCCTGCGACTGCTTCAGCCATCTCTTCCCGGGTTGGGGCCGGGCGGGCCAGACCGGCAGCCACCAGACCGTCATAGGCCTGTTGCCGCATTGCAGGGTCAGACAATTGCGCCAATGGAATACCGGCCACACGACCATCGGCGATATTGGCCTCCAACGCTGATCTGATCTCGTCGGCCCCCAGCGCCGCAGGTGCCAGATCGCGGGCAACCAGTGCGGCATAGGCATCCTCCGCGCCGATCCCGCGCCCGATACGCCGCTCGGCCGCGACATTTGCACCCGTCGGCGCACCCGAGGAATGGATTTGCAACTCCGTCTGCAACAGCGGGTTCAATGTCGCGCGGACATCAACCCCCAGATCGGCGGACATCTCCTCAATTGCGCCAACACGTGCCTTTGGATCGGTATCAAAGCGAATGGTCAACAGGCGCTCCGCACGCCGCTTCAAGGCCAGCAGATCCTCATCGGTCTCACTGGCAATTGAGGCCCGCAACGGCATGAGCGCCGCGGCTGACGGGTCCCGCCCGATGGAGGTAACTGCCGCCTGTCGTATCGACAGATCCGGGTCTTCCAGTTGGAACCGAACCAGCGCCGTTCCGATCATCGCCCGCACGCCGGAGTTGGGCTTGATCAGCTTGAGATCGCCCTTATCCGCCACCCCGACCATTGCGCCACTGTCGAGGTCAATCAGATCATAGCGCCCATCAGCGTTTTTCTCGGCCCTGAAGAACACGTGGTCGGATGTCCGCAGGACCAGTTTCTTGTCCTGCCAGAGCTGCAAGACAGCCTGAACCTGCGCGAGGCCACTTTCGGCGATGGCATCAATCGCGGGTTCGATCGTCTGCCGCGAACTGGCGACAATCAAGGCGGACTGCGACTGAAGGAGGTCCTGAACCCCTGTATTCGATGGTGCAGATGCAACAGGCGAAGGCGAGGCCAGTTGAGGCGCTGTCTGCGCCGTGGCAGCCAAGCAGCCCCAAAGCACAAACAGACCAGCGGCAAAAAACCGTGTCATGATAGGCGTCATTTCCGTTCGAGGAGGGAAGAGAGGGTTGGAAGGGAGGAAATCCCCCCTTCCGTTACGATCCTGCCAGGTCAGTAGTTGGACAGGGTCTGCACGCAGCTCTTGGTCTCGGTGTTGTACATACCGCAGCCGAGGTTTTTCCAATCCGAAGTCAGAACAGCCGACTCGGGAAGGAAATCTGTCCAGGCATCGCCGGGCACTTCCTCAGTCTGGCTGATGATATCAAACTGCCCGTTGTCCAGAATCTCACCGATCAGTACCGGTTTGGCCAGATGGTGGTTAGGCAGCATGACCGCCGTGCCACCGGTCAGGTTCGGAAACTCCTGCCCGTACATCGCCGCGCGGACAGCATCGACATCTGTGGTGCCGGCCTCTGTCACCGCATTCACCCACATGTTGAAACCGATGTAATGGGCTTCCATCGGATCGTTGGTTACCCGGTCCTCGCCCATCCGCTCCTTCCACTTCGCGACAAAGGCGCTGTTGGCGTCATCCTCGGCGGATTGAAAGTAGTTCCAGGCCGCCAGATGCCCGACCAGATTGGAAGTATCCAGACCCGAGAGTTCCTCCTCCCCGACAGAAAACGCCACAACCGGGATATCGTCAGCACTGATACCGGCTGCCGCCAACTCTTTGTAAAACCCGATATTCGCATCGCCGTTGATGGTGGAGATCACCCCCACCTTCTTGCCATCTGCGCCCAGCGCCACGACATCGGCAACGATCTTGGACCAGTCCGAATGACCAAACGGAGTGTAGTTCACAAAGATATCACTCTCGGCGATTCCCTTCTGCTTCAGATAGCTGGCGAGGATATTGTTCGTGGTGCGCGGATATACATAATCGGTGCCCAGCAGCGCGAATTTCTCCACACCCAGCTCGTCCAGAAAGTAATCCGTTGCCGGAATTGCCTGCTGGTTCGGCGCAGCACCGGTGTAGAACACGTTGCGCGAGCTTTCTTCGCCCTCATATTGCACCGGATAGAACAACAGGCCGTTCAGCTCTTCGATCACCGGTAGCACCGATTTGCGGCTCACCGAGGTCCAATTGCCAAAGATCACATCGACCTCATGCACACTCAGCAATTCGCGGGCTTTCTCGGCGAACAGGGGCCAGTTGGACGCAGGATCCACCACAACCGGTTCCAGTTCACAACCGAGGACGCCGCCTTTGGCGTTCTGATCCTCAAGGAGCATCAGCATGGTATCTTTGAGCGTTGTTTCGGAAATCGCCATCGTCCCAGACAGCGAATGCAGGACACCCACCTTTATTGGGCAATCAGCCGCCGCAACCGCAGTTCCCATGGTCGCCAAACCCAGCGCAGTGCAGGTGGCTGTCGTCGCCAGAACAGATTTATAGGTGATCATTCAGTCTCTCCTCGCCCGGACAGAGGTGTATCCCTTGCGCCGGGGCGCCGGATTTCCTACCTGTGGCGGGCAGCTTCGTGTTGCATCCGTGTGGCGGCTGGCGAGATCGCAAATTCCTCCGGTCGTCACACATCCACGATGTTTGAGCCTCGCTCTCGTGGATAGACTGAGCATTCTGCATCGCAGCAAGTTTCGCAAACGACGCGCGAAAAACGCCCGCCGACAACCGCGCAACAGCCTGTTTTTTGATCACCAAACCCACAATTGGCCTCTATTTTGCGCAGGGCTTGCCGCGGAACACCCAACTGTTCGCTTTGAACTGGCGGCAGATCCGCACTGTGATGAAATCGACAGCATGACGCCTAGACCTTCATCCCAGCGCCAATTGATGCCTTGGCAAACCGCCTGTTCCGGTGATTCCAGGGCGTCGCGCCTTCCTACGGCCGAAACGCAACCATGGCCGAGCCAGCCGACCCCGCCGCGCGCCATCGGCACGGTCTCGGTATCCTCCAAGCGGCGCGGCAACACATCGGTCCTCGCCGGACTCCGTCAGGCGGGCTCTCTGAAGCTGCTGTTCCCGCGCACCCATGACGCGGATCTTCAGGGAGTTCTGGTCAATACAGCGGGCGGTGTGACTGGCGGAGATCAATTTGAACTCAGCGCCACCGCGCGCGTCGGAACCTCTCTTACGCTCACCACCCAGGCGGCGGAGCGGGCCTATCGGGCGCAACCCGGAGAGACGGGCACAATTCGCAACTCGCTCAGTGTCGAGCCTCGCGCCAGCCTTGCCTGGCTGCCCCAGGAAACCATCCTGTTTCAAGGATGCAACCTGGACCGGACGCTGACGGTCGATCTGCACGAAGACGCCCGGCTGCTGCTATGCGAGACGCTGATCTTCGGGCGGGCGGCAATGGGCGAGACCCTTACCAAGGCGAGCCTGCGTGATTGCATCGACATCCGCCGCGCAGGCGCACCGCTGTTTCTGGATAACGTAAGCCTCGATGGTGACATCGCGGCCCATCTGGCAAGGCCCGCAACCGCAAACGGCGCCGGAGCCATCGCAACGCTCATTTATGTTGCACCGGACGCTGCCGGGCGGCTTGGCCCGTTGCGCGCGCAGCTTGGCCCGACCGCCGGGGCCAGCCTGATCGGCTCAGACCTGCTGGTCATGCGTGCCCTCGCAGCGGACAGCTATGTCCTGCGCCAGCTCCTGCTGCCGATCCTCCGTGATCTGCGCGGCGCCCCTCTGCCCCGACCTTGGATGATCTGACATGAACCTGACCCCGCGTGAAAAAGACAAACTGCTGATTTCCATGGCCGCAGAGGTTGCCCGACGACGCCTCTCTCGCGGCGTCAAGCTGAACCATCCCGAAGCAATTGCCCTGATCACCGACGCCGTTGTCGAAGGTGCACGAGACGGCCGATCAGTCGCCGACATGATGGAAGCCGGCGCGCAGGTCATCACCCGCGACGACTGCATGGAAGGCGTGCCCGAGATGATCCACGACATTCAGGTCGAGGCAACATTCCGCGATGGCACAAAGCTCGTCACCGTTCACAACCCCATTCGCTGATTCACATTCAGGAGACCCAGACCCATGACATTGCGACCCACGCTCCTCTCATTGTTGCTGCTGGCTGGCGGCCCCGCGCTCGCCCATGGCGGCGCGCATGTTCACCCGCACGGTGCGGACACCTGGCTTCTCGTGGCTCTGGTCGCGACTGTCGTTATCGGCTGCGCCAGCCTTCTGTGGCGGCGCAAATGATCCCGGGAGAACTGATCCCCGCCGCGGGCAGTCTGGACCTCAACCCGGATCGTCCGGTCACCGTCCTGATGGTCTCTAACACCGGTGACCGCCCGGTACAGATCGGCTCGCACTACCATTTTGCCGAGGCGAACCCAGCTCTCGACTTTGACCGGGAGGCCGCTCGGGGCCTGCGTCTTGATATCGCTGCCGGCACAGCCGTGCGCTTTGAACCGGGCCAGCGCCGCGAGGTACAGCTGATCCCGATATCCGGCGCGCGACGGATCTTCGGCTTCAACGCCGCCATCATGGGGGATCTCTGATGCCATCCCAGATTTCACGCGCCGATTACGCGGCCATGTTCGGCCCCACGGTGGGAGACCGTCTGCGTCTGGCGGACACCGATCTGACTATCGAGGTGGAGCGCGATTTGATCACCGAAGCCAGCGGTGTCGGCAACGTGCTCAGCTACGGCGAAGAGGTGAAATTCGGCGGGGGCAAGGTCATCCGCGACGGCATGGGCCAGTCTCAGGCGAGCCGCCCCGAGGGGGCAGTCGACACGGTCATCACCAATGCGCTGATCGTGGACCATAGCGGCATCTACAAGGCGGATGTGGGTCTGAAAGACGGGCGCATCGCCGCCATCGGCAAGGCAGGCAACCCGGACACTCAACCCGGTGTCACGATTGTCATCGGGCCGGGAACCGAGATCATCGCGGGCGAGGGGCGCATCCTGACCGCTGGCGGTTTTGACAGCCACATCCATTTCATCTGCCCGCAGCAGATCGAGGAGGCGCTGCACTCCGGGCTGACGACCATGCTCGGCGGCGGCACCGGCCCCGCACATGGAACCCTCGCCACCACCTGTACGCCGGGGCCATGGCACATCGGGCGCATGTTGCAGGCCGCCGACGCCTTTCCGATGAACATGGCCTTTGCGGGCAAAGGCAACGCCTCACAGCCCCGCGCGCTTGAGGAACAGATCATCGCCGGGGCCTGCGCGATGAAGCTGCACGAGGACTGGGGCACCACCCCCGCCGCCATTGACTGCTGCCTGTCAGTAGCGGACGCGATGGACGTGCAGGTGATGATCCACACCGACACACTGAATGAATCAGGCTTTGTTGAACACACGGTCGCAGCGCTGAAGGGGCGCACCATCCATGCCTTCCACACCGAAGGCGCGGGTGGCGGCCATGCCCCGGACATCATCAAGATCTGCGGCGAAGCGCATGTCCTGCCCTCCTCTACCAATCCGACCCGCCCCTTTACCGTCAACACCATCGAAGAGCATCTCGATATGCTGATGGTCTGTCATCACCTCGACAAGTCCATCCCCGAGGACGTCGCCTTTGCTGAAAGCCGCATCCGTCGCGAAACCATTGCGGCAGAGGATATTCTCCATGACATGGGCGCCTTCTCGATCATCGCTTCGGACAGTCAGGCGATGGGGCGGGTGGGCGAGGTTCTGATCCGCACCTGGCAGACTGCCGACAAGATGAAAAAGCAACGCGGACGCCTGCCCGAGGAGACAGGAGAAAACGATAATTTCCGCGTCCGCCGCTATATTTCCAAATACACAATCAACCCGGCCATCGCCCATGGAATCGCCCATGAAATCGGCAGTATCGAGGTCGGCAAACGCGCCGATCTGGTGTTGTGGAATCCTGCCTTCTTTGGGGTAAAGCCTGAAATGGTTCTGCTCGGCGGGTCCATTGCAATGGCGCAGATGGGCGACCCCAATGCGTCTATCCCCACACCACAGCCGGTCTATTCCCGGCAGATGTTCGCAGCCTTTGGCCGATCGGTGGAAAACTCCTCCGTCACCTTTGTCTCCGAAGCGGCGCAGGCAGGCGGGATTGCCCAGCACCTTGGTCTCGCCAAACAGACCTGCGCGGTCAGAAACACCCGCGACATTGGCAAATCGGACCTGAAACTCAACACCGCCCTGCCCAAGATCGAGGTCCATCCCGAAACCTATGAGGTCCGTGCAGATGGCGAGCTTCTGACCTGCGCCCCGGCCGATGATCTGCCCATGGCCCAGCGCTATTTTCTTTTCTGACGGAGCCTTCCCATGTCATTCCCCCTCAGCCAACACAAGGTCCACGCGCATGATGCCAACGACCGGATCACCCTCAGCTACGAGGATCGTTTCCTGCGGCGCAGGGTGCTGACCTCTGATAGTGGCCTGCGGTTTCTGGTCGATTTCCCCTCCACGCTGTCGCTCGACATGGGCGATGCTTTTGTCTTGGACGATGGCCGCAAAATCGGCGTGCACCCGGCAAACGAACCGCTGCTGGAGGTCACCGGCGATCACCTGCTGCGCCTAGCCTGGCATATCGGCAACCGCCATATGCCCTGCCAGATCGACGCGGATCGTCTGCTGATCCAGCGCGACCATGTGATCAGCGACATGCTGCAAAAACTCGGCGCGACATTGCGCGATGTGATCGAACCCTTCACCCCCGAGGGCGGCGCCTATGGTCATGGCCGCACCCACAGCCATTCCCATGGCGACGCTCAGGGGCAGCCCCATGCCCACTGAGGCACAGTTGCTGACCCTGATGCAGTGGTTTTCTCCCGGCTACCCGGTGGGGGCGTTCAGCTATTCCCACGGATTGGAATGGGCGATGACCTCCGCCGCGGTCAGCTCGGCTGCCGACGTGCAGGACTGGATCGCAACGGTTCTGCGCGACGGCGGCGGCTGGTCGGATGCGCTGTTCCTCGCTGCGGCCTATCACGCCCCGGACGCCGATACCGTGCAGCGGATCGACACCCAATGCCGCGCCTATGCACCATCCCTGGAACGCCTCCGCGAAACCGATCTTCAGGGCGCAGCCTTTTGCCAGATCACCCGCAGCATCTGGCCCGGAACCGACCGAGACATTGCCGCGAGGCTCACCTATCCCGTAGCTGTCGGCTTTGCGGCAAATTGCTGTTCGATGCCCTTGCAGGCCACAACGGCGCTTTACCTGCACGCATTCACCGCGAACCTCGTCGCGGCGGCTCAGCGCCTTGCCCCCATCGGGCAAAGCGACGCACAGGCAATCCTCCACGCCCTTGCGCCGCTCTGCCAGCAGATCGCAGAGCAAACCGGGGATGGTGACCTCCAGCGCCTGTCCTCCACCTGCTTTCTTGCGGACATTGCCGCGATGAAACACGAAACACAGCATTCAAGGATCTTTCGCACATGAGCACATTGAACGGCCCCCTGCGCATTGGAATTGGCGGCCCGGTTGGCGCGGGCAAAACCACCCTGACCGCAGCCCTGAGCGAGGTGTTTCGCGACAGCCACTCCATTGCGGTGATAACCAATGACATCTACACGCAGGAGGACGCCGAGGCCCTGATGCGGTTGCAGATCCTGCCGCAGGACCGGATCCTGGGTGTTGAAACCGGCGGCTGCCCTCATACAGCCATCCGCGAGGATGCGTCGATCAACCTCGGCGCGGTCGCGGAGATGCGGGAGCGCCACCCGGATCTCGAGATTGTCCTGATTGAGAGCGGCGGAGACAACCTCTCTGCCACCTTCAGCCCCGAGCTCGCAGATCTGACCATCTATGTGATCGACGTCGCCGCAGGCGAGGAAATCCCCCGCAAAGGCGGACCGGCGATCACCCGCTCGGATCTGTTGATCATCAACAAGACCGACCTTGCCCCGCACGTCGGTGCGGATCTATCGGTGATGGAGCGCGATGCAAAACGAATGCGCGGGGATCGCCCATTTTTGTTTGCCAATCTGAAGGCCCGCGACGGTGTCGGAGTGATCCGCGAGATGATCCAAACCCTTGGCGGACTCGGCTAGCCGTCTCGCGATTTACAAATCTCAACTCACCTTATTAGGGTGTCAAACTATATTGAAGCCATGGGCTGGGCACCTGGTGGGCGGCCGGTCTTTGGGCGGCCCCAGCAGGCTGATCAGAGACGGAGAGCGGCAGCAAACTCTGCCGGTGTGATGGTGACAACAACGCGCAGATGATTCCCGTCATGGGCGAATTTGATTCGCCAAATCACTGAACATGTTACAGAAAACCAAAATGCGTCACTTCAGTTGAGAACTGCGGCAGAGGCCTGTAGCGACGAATAGGCCCTCCGCGTTTTTCCCTCTTCACGCTGTAGATAATTCTGATCGAATAGATGCCGGTAACCCCCTGAACATAAGCGCGTTATTCGAACCAAGCGCAAACTGGCCTTATCCAGTCCAAGGATTTGGCCATATAGCCGCGCGCGTGAATATCCCTATGCGTGTCCAAGCACGGCACAACCGTAGCGAAACTAGATTACAGGCTGCTTCCGTCAGAAAGGTCGCAATACATGCTGAACGAAGAACAAACCGCAATTCTGGAAACCTCTGTCATCGCCTATGATGCGATCTTTTCGGACCTGGGACCGGAGGCACGGGAGTCGTTCCGCGACACCGTTCAGACCTTCTTGGAAACCGGGCTGGGCATTCCCGAAGTCAAAGCCATCAGCAAGGCGACCAACTACTCGAACTGGAACTACAATCTGGTCAAAAGCCTGAAAGGGAAGATCGCCGGTAAGGATTTGGTGAACGACGATGAGGACAACAATCTTGAAGCCCAATGGGCTGAGTTCATCGCAAAAGATCTGAAAATTGTCGGCAAGATCGTCGCCGCCATCGAACAACAATATGCTGCTGGCGAACTGGCGAATACCAACGAACAGTTCATCAATTCGATCAAGGGTAATGTCACCGACGACATATCAAAGCTTCAGGTCGACCTGGACGTGCTCCGGGCGCAGCACGACCGCCTAAGTGATCCGAACCATGCGGATTTCGACGCCGAAGCGGCCGACAAGGTCAGCAAAGAGATCTACCGGACCAGCACCGTTCTTGATGCAGCCGAAAAACTGCAAACCGACCTTGCTGCATTTGAGAAGGGCGGCGATATCGCCGACCACAGCGAAAGCCACGCGAACTATCTGCAAGCGCGCATTGATGCCCTCGAAATCGCCCGGCAAGATAAGCTGGAAGAATACAAGAAATACGCGGCGGAGACCTACACCGGCAGCGATGTGCTTGCCGCAGATGCAAAGGCCGAGCTGGAAGCCATTTCCAGTGAATCCCTTGAGCTGATCAGCCTCCGAGAGAAGACAGAAGGCTTCCAGGAATACAGCAGCACCGTCCGCACCGCCTCGCTGAAGGCCGGAGTCAATCTACTGAGCAGCAGTCAGGCGATCTCCGCTTTCGCCGTCAAACCCGACAACACGCCCGAAGGCCATGCTGCTAACGCAGGCTTCCTGGGTGAAGCCGTGTTCAGCGCTGGCGGCGACATCCTGGATGCTGCCGGCCATCTGAAATTTGCTAAGGGCGCAAAGGGCTTTGCGGCACTGTCACTGGTTGGCGGCGCAGCAGCCAGCTTTGTGCCCACAGCTAAGCTTCTTGCCGACCCGAACCTGCCGGATGAAACCCGCAAAGTCGTACAGGCAGAGGTCGGCCTGCAGGGAACCGCGCTCGCCTTTGCGGCCGTCGAGAACGTGCTCGGCATCGCAGAGCTTGCGGTCAAGGCAGGCAGCAAGGCCGCTAACGTGCTTGGCAAGGCGGTACCGGTTATCGGCGCCATCGGGTCTGTAGTAGGTGCGATCAACCCGGCAAAATGGGCGGAATTTGACCAGAAACAGGATCGGATCGACGCGATTCAGAAGGCCGACACCTACAGCTCCGGCCTGCTGAGCGACCTTCTCCAGGAATCCAAAGACGCAGAAGCCGCATTCTATGGCGTGACCACCGGGCTCGACGTCATCACCGGCGTCACATCGGGCGTACTTGCGGCAACCGGCGTGGGCGCCCCGATCGCCGCTGCGGTGGGTCTGATTGGTGGTGCGATTTCGGCAATTGTTGGTGCCTTTGAACAGGTTGCGCTTGAAGGAATTGCCGACAAATATGCCGCCAAGATCCGAACTGACGAGAACGGCAATCCGCAGACTGTCGAAGAGTTCTTCGACGGCAGCTTTGATCAGAAACAGGAAAAAACCAAGGCCCACTACACCGAGTTCTTCGGCGAGTTGATCGCGGACGACGATGTCGACCAGGTGATTGCGCTTGGCGGCCAGGGTCTGGATGTAACCGATATCGAATTGTCGGCCATCAGCAAAACCAGTGGCGAGTTGAACAAGACCGCCAAGAACTACGTCGAAACCTTCACGACCAATGGCTGGCAGACCGGCAACCGCAGCCTCACCCCGACCGAGGGCAGCGATATCAATGTTATCAACCTGCCGAATGCCAATGGCGCCAAATCCTACCTGACCTTCACAACACCGCTGTTCTCCGCCGGCACCGAGGAAACCAGCCGCGAAGAGACCGGCAAGAACGAGTATCAGACAACGCTCAAGATTACCGACCTGTCCGGCTGGGATATCCGCGACTACGGCGACAACCAGACAACCTTCAACATGTCAAAAGTGGTGTCGAGCGCCGAAGACCGCATGGGCAACAAGATGGAGGTCGGGATCGAAATCAACGCGGGTGGTGGTGATGACACGCTGTTCGCCTATGAAAGCCAGGTCACCTTCGACGGTGGCACCGGGCAGGATACCGCCTCCTACGCGCGGCTGTCAGGTGGCGAGCTTTCGAGAGGGCTTTCCATTGGCGCATCCGGCGACAGCACCTATGTCTCGAAGAACCTCACGGCAGGTTCGAAATACTATCAGGAATCCATCGACTCGCAGACTGCCAACCACGGCAAACGCACCGAGGTTGTACAATTCCGCAAAGTCGAGCTTAGCGAGCGCAGTGGCATCCACTCAGTCTCCGACACCCTCAGCAATATCGAAATCCTGCATGGCTCCTCGCTGGGCGACTTCATGTTTCTCGACACCTCCACACAGCTTGAACAGGTCTTTGGCTTCGGCGGCGATGACCGCATTGATGTCGGCGCCTCAATTCAGGTTGTTGGTGGCGGCGAGGGCGACGATCTGATCAACCTCAAACACGCACTTCTGGAAAGCTACTGGAACGGCCAGAAAGACGAGCTCTATATTGATGGCGGCGAAGACGATGGAGATACCATCGGGCTCAGCAGCCAGACATTGCAGCGCTTTGTCGATGAGCTTGAGGTCGACCAGATCCGCGAACAGACCGCGACCGAAATGGCAGAAGCCCTGATTCCTCTGGTGACCGAAAACCGGGATGAGGAGGTTACAAAAACCGCGGCGTCGCTCACGAATATCCTGAGAAGCACGGATGATACTGCACTGAAAAGGCTCAATGTCTGGAACACAGAAGCCGCGCATATCGTTTTGGACACCGAGGGCGCTGAGGGCGATACCATCGTCCATTCCCTGTCCGAATACCGGGCTGCGATCAATAACGGCATCACCAATGTCAACGCAGATGGCACCACATCCGAGCTGGATATCAGCGTCGATGTCGCCTGGGATTCCGGGTCGGTTGCGCTCCTCGGGACCGAACACAACGATACGCTTGAGGGATCATCGAAGGACGACTACCTGTATGGTGACGCGGGCGATGATCACTTTACCTATGACGACTTCATTACCGGCAACGATATTATCGTCGGCGGAGAAGGGCGGGACATCTACAACGTCAATTATTTCCCGGCCAACTTCGGGGGCGGCAGCCGGGGCCATCATCTGATCACCGGGCCAGAGGCCGAAGATATCGCCGGCGACCTCCTCAACATCCACGTTCGCGACGACCGTGAGATCTGGTTCAATTCCTATGGCGACGATTTGGTCATCTCGCTTAGTGAAGACTTCTCCTTTACGGTCGAGGACTACTTCCTCGCACCGCAGGGATTGAGGACCAGCAGCCAGGCATTGAGCACCAACACAGATAGCTGGACCACTCTGGATGGATTGGCAAAAGCTGATCTGAACGCAATCCTTCAACAAGCGGGCGGTGCAGACTCGTTCGGGGTCAACGTCGTCTACTCGAACGGCGCAAACGTCGAGTTCCGCCATGGTGCGCTGGGGAGCTTTGACAGCACGTCAGCTGCGTCACCGAGCAGCTATTTCACCACGCTGCGGGCCAATTACCACGCCTTCCGCAACTCGGACGACGTCTGGAAGACGCCTCAAAACGGAGATGAAACCAGCAGTTTCGGCGATGAGCTGGGTAAACTAACGGACGCAGAGAGCGGCGGTGCACTGCTCAGCTACGACGGCCTGTTCGACCTGAACAAACTCCTGAATATTCGCGATGTCGATCGAAACTCTCTGACCGGCATCAACGGGACTGAGGGCGATGATATCATCATTGGCTCATCAGGTAAGGACAATATCGACGGCAAGGGCGGCGATGACATCATTGATGGCGGCTTGTCGGATGACACAATCGACGGCGGCGCCGGCTTTGATCTCTACAGCCGCGAAGGCTATGGAATCGGTATCAAATTTGAGCTGGGTATCGGCCAGCACGCAGAGCACGTACGTTACAATGACGCCCACACCGGAGAAGAGGTGCTTCTGACGACTGCCGGCGTCTACAGCAATTTCGAAGGTGTGATTGCAACCTCTCTGGATGACAAGCTAATCGGCAACAACGATGCCAATTACCTGGAAGGTGGCGCCGGGGCAGACACGATTTCCGGCAAGGCGGGCAATGACGTCATCGTCGGCGGCGCCGGATTGGATGTATTGGACGGCGGCGCCGGCTTTGATGTCGCGAGCTACAAAGGGGAAGCATCTGCTATCCAGTTCGACCTCGCCTCGACCCAACCTGGGCATCAACAGTTTGCGCAATACTGGAATGGCAGCCAATGGCTTGCAGGCGACACGGTCAGCAACTTCGAAGGTGTTGTCGGAACCAGCCAGTCGGATATTCTGAAAGGCAATGCCGGTGGCAACTATTTTGACGGCGGCGCCGGGGCCGACCTGATCGACGGCAGGGAAGGCGACGACACCATTATCGGCGGCGAAGGCACCGATACAATGAATGGTGGCGAAGGCTTCGATGTTCTGAGCTATGAGGGCCATTCGACTGCCGTTCGTATCAACCTGGCCCAACAAACCTCCGAGCTGATCCCGTCGCCAACCAACTATATCGCCGGCGATCAGATTTCCGGGTTCGAAGGCGTCATCGGTTCCGACTTCGATGATGATCTGATCGGCACCGCAGGGCGAAACCTGCTGGAGGGGGGCGCTGGCAATGATCGGCTTGCTGGGGGCGAAGGCTTCGATACCTTTGTGTTCCGCGCAGGTCACGGCACGGACCGGATCACCGATTTCACCGTTGGTGAGGACAAGCTGATGTTTGACTTTGGCGGCTCCGTGGCTGATTTTGACATCTCGGTCGTCGCAAGTGCAAATGGTCAGGAGACCCACACCCGTATCCAGACATCGGATGGCGACCTTATCGACCTTCATGGCGTGGAAATCGACGAGCTGGGGGCAAACTCCTTTGTCTTTGTCTAACGCCGTGACCACAGCTGACCGGAAGCAGGAAAGAACGACCATGGATTCTCAACAGAACTTCCAGACTTATGGCAAGATCGCCTGGCTGTGGTCCAATTCCGTCCTGCACCGGGACTGGAGGGTCAGCCAGCAGGCAGGGTTTATCCTGCCTGCGATCGCCAGCCAGCAATATTTCATAGTCGAAAGAGACGGTTTCCCGGTTGCGTATTGCAGCTGGGCGCTGCTCGACGAAGAGACGGAGGCGGCGTATATCCTCGATCCAAACCACCTCGACCCGGATCGCTGGAACAGCGGTGACCGGCTCTGGTTCATCGACTGGATTTCTCCGTTCTCGCCGAAATACTCCTGGGCGCTGCGCAGCGCCCTGGTGAAGCGCTACCCGGACAAAGTGGCACGGGCGCTGCGGGTCAAGAAAGACAATCAAACCGCACGCATCGCCTCCTTCACAGGTCATGGCCTGGAAAAGCAGGAAAGCCGCGCCATCAAACGAAAATACTACGAAGACATGGTCGAAGGTCTGGCCAGCAATCCCAAGCTCGGTCAGGACTTCTTCCTCTCCGGTCTCAGCACCGAGGATTGATCACCCGTCGATAGCTGTCCCCCGCCGCCCCGATATCAAATCCCGGCCGCTCCCGGCCGGGGCGTCGGGGTGGCAACACCTGGGGTCCACAGGATCTTCGCCTGTCACCGCCTCAGCAGCGGCGCAACCTGTCCTGCGATCAGATCCGACCCCCGCAGCGACGGGTGAATCCGGTCAGGCGCAAAAAGCGACAGGTCGTCGGGGCGAAACACCGCATCCATATCGAGGAGCGTCACGCCCGCATCCGCTGCCGCCATACGCGCCAGCCGTTCCTCCAGAATTTGGTAGGGCGCAACACAGACCGTACCCGCGTATCGCGGAGAGGTGTAATAATCGAGCCAGATGATCCGCGATCCGCGACGGCGCAGATCCGAGACCAGTTCCGGGATGGCACCCTGCGTTCCGCTCGCGGAAATCAGCCGGTCAAGTTCGACATCGCAAACCTTGCAGCCACAATCGCGGCTGCGAAGGTCATTGGCACCGCCATTCAGCACGACCCACTCCGCTGACACTGGTTTCAGCTGCGTGGGTATGTGCAACGCCCCGCGCCCGCCGGTCACCCGCGCAAGCGACAGCGAGACATCGCCAACCGGTTCGCCAAGCCGACTTTCCAGCCGATCCGCAACGGATCCACTGTCATTTCGGTTCCAGGCCATGACGGAGTCGCCCGCCACAACAATGCGCGCATTCTCAGGAACCCCGCGCCCGCAGGCCCCCAGAAAAACCAGGCCGATTATCAACCAGTACTTCATCTGCCTGAGCTAACTCGCATCGCGCAGAGGTCAATCCGACAGCGCCCTGTCAACGGGATCGACATCGCGTCAGAACAAGGCACGGCGCCCCCGCACCTGCCGAATGTCATGATTGAGACAGGCAGCCGTGCAATTTTGGTGACCCCGGCAGGATTCGAACCTGCAACCTGCCCCTTAGGAGGGGGCTGCTCTATCCAGTTGAGCCACGGGGCCTGATCAGGGCCAGCCTGTTTACGCGATAGCAAACCCACCATGGCAAGACAATCCTGTGGAATTGGATTTTGCAACGGCTGCGCCCCATTGTGCAGCGCGCTCTGTCTGCGCTAACGTAACAACAACAACAATGTGAGGCCATCGACGTGACAACGGACAACAAGCGCCCGCTCACCCTTCGTGACGTATCCGAAGCCACCGGGGTTTCAGAAATGACCGTCAGTCGCGTGTTGCGGAACCGGGGCGATGTGTCGGAAAAAACCCGACAAAAAGTTCTGAGCGCCGCAAAGGAACTTGGCTACGTCCCGAACAAGATCGCCGGTGCGCTTGCCTCGAACCGGGTCAACCTGGTGGCCGTGATCATCCCGTCGCTGTCCAATATGGTCTTCCCGGAGGTGCTGACCGGCATCAACTCAGTGCTGGAAAACACGGATCTACAGCCTGTGGTCGGCGTGACCGATTACCAGCCGGAGAAAGAGGAGAAAGTCCTCTATGAGATGCTGTCCTGGCGACCTTCTGGCGTCATCATTGCCGGGTTGGAGCACACGGAGGCGGCGCGCGCCATGCTCAATGCCTCTGGTATTCCGGTGGTGGAAATCATGGATACCGATGGCAAGCCGGTGGATGCGATGGTGGGGATTTCCCATCGCCGCGCTGGACGTGAGATGGCCAAGGCCATACTGAAAGCCGGCTATCGCCACATCGGTTTCATGGGCACCAAGATGCCGCTGGACCATCGCGCCCGCAAACGGTTTGAAGGCTTCACCGAGGCGCTTGCAAAAGAAGGGGTCGA
Organism: Phaeobacter sp. JH204B; assembly: GCF_048055755.1. Classification (NCBI taxonomy): domain Bacteria; kingdom Pseudomonadati; phylum Pseudomonadota; class Alphaproteobacteria; order Rhodobacterales; family Roseobacteraceae; genus Phaeobacter; species Phaeobacter sp. JH204B. The sequence continues at coordinate 30,092 of NZ_JAYMXF010000010.1, read as the reverse complement.
GATCGAAGACCGCGCCTTCTACTCCGGCGGTTCCGCCCTCGCAAAGGGCCGCGAGATGACGCAGGAGATGCTGGAACGCTCGCCTGAGTTGGATTTCCTTTATTATTCCAACGACATGATTGGCGCGGGTGGCATGCTCTACCTGATGGATCAGAAGATCGACATCCCCGGTCAGATCGGTCTTGCCGGGTTCAACGGAGTGGAGCTGTTGCAGGGGCTGCCACGGCAGCTGGCCACGATGGACGCCTGCCGTCTGGAAATCGGACGCAAGGCGGCAGAGATCATCGCCGCGCAGCTGGATAACCCGGATCAGGAGATCGAAAAACACGTGACCCTGACCCCTACCATCACCTTCGGCGATACGCTCAAGCGGCGCTGATGGCGGTTGCGCGGCTGGACAATCGGGCCGCGCGGCGCCTGTTCATGGATCGGCACGCCCTGCTGGAGCAACCCAGCGGGCCTGCCAAGGGTGATGCGCTGCTGGAACTGATCACCCGGCTTGGCTTTGTTCAGCTGGACAGCATCAACACGGTGGCCCGCGCCCATGACATGATCCTGTTCTCCCGCAGGCCCAGCTATCGCCCTGCGGCGCTGAAACGGCTCTATGAACAGGAACGCCGCCTGTTCGAGCATTGGACCCATGACGCTGCCGTTCTGCCTATAGAGTTCTACCAGCATTGGCACTTGCGATTTCGGCGCGACGCAGAGGTTCTGCGCAAGAGATACCGCAACTGGCGCCGTGACGGCTATGAGGCGAAGTTCCAGCATGTTCTGGACCACATTCGCGACCACGGCGCAGTCAGTTCCTCCGACGTGGGCAAGGATGAAGCCAAGGGATCCGGCGGCTGGTGGGACTGGCATCCATCAAAAACCGCGCTGGAATACCTCTGGCGCTCCGGCGCGCTGGCCGTGGTCGGACGCAGTGGCTTTCAGAAACGCTACGACCTGAGCGAACGGGTTATCGACACCCGTCACCTCCCCGCCCAAGGGTCGCCCGACCCGGAGAAAACGCTGGACTGGCTGTGCAATGCGGCGCTGGACCGGCTCGGCTTTGCCACCTCGGGTGAACTGGCTGCCTTCTGGGCGACGGCCTCACCGGCGGAATGCGCCGCATGGTGCAAACAGGCGCTGGCGGACGGGCAGATCGAACCTCTGGATATCACGCTTTCGGACGGGCGCAGCCGCCGTGTCTTTGCCCGCCCCGGCGCCGTCGGGCAGGCCCCCGCCCTGCCGCAACCACCGGGCCGAATGCGCCTCCTCAGCCCGTTTGATCCTGCCCTGCGCGACCGCAAACGCGCGGAAGGGCTGTTTGGGTTTCACTACCGGATCGAGGTGTTCACCCCCGCCGAGAAACGGCGCTACGGCTACTACGTCTTTCCGCTGATGGAGGGGGACCGTCTGGTCGGCCGCATCGACATGAAAGCACACCGGCAGGCGGGTGATCTGGCGGGCTGTCTACATATCACCGCGCTCTGGCCCGAACGGGGCATCAAATGGTCTCCGGCACGGCAGAATCGGTTGGAGGCCGAACTGGAACGAATTCGCCGGTTCACAGAGATGGAGCGGGTGACATTTGCGGATGGCTGGCAACGCGATCCGCTATGAGTTCGACTCTAACACCGGGCAAAACGCGCCCTAGGCGAGGTCGGGGCGCAGCAACGGCTCAATCACCGCACGGTAATCTGCGGGCGCGGGCCTGGCGCTGAAGTCGCTCGGCTCGATAAAGACGCAGACGAATTTGCCCTCAAAACACAAAACACCGTCCTGCCGCGCTTCCACCCGGAAGGTCACGGATTTCTGCCCCAGCGCAACCGGCCAGACAGCACAGGCCAACCTGTGGCGCGGCGTAACGGGAGAGCGGAAATCAATGCTCATATGCACAAAGGGCGTGCCAGTACCGCGATCCAGTTCCATCTGATACCAGCCGTCACCATCCAGCTGCTGCTCCCACCAGGCATCAATCGCCTGCAACGCAAACCCCGGCAGATGACCGGTATAGGCAATGCGCGCCGGGTCACAATCACCCCAGCCGACGCGGATTTCATGCACAAAGTCAGGGGTCTGGCTGTCGGTCATTCTGGGCCTCGGCTCTGGGGTGTCACGGTGTTCACAATGGGAACGGCCACCCGCCGGGACGGATGGCCACCTTGCAGGATCATCAACTTTCAGCGCATCAACATCAATGGCAACAGCGTGATGATTGGAAAGGCCACCAATATCACAACCCGGATCAGGTCAGAGGCGACAAAGAACATCACCGCCTTATAGGTGTCGACCATCCGGGTGGTGCGATCCATCGCGTTGATGACGAACAGGTTCATGCCCACCGGCGGGGTGATCAGGCCAACCTCGACCACGATCAGAACCAGAATGCCAAACCAGATGGCGACGTATTCTGTCTCCAGCCGGTTCGCCATGCCCTTGGTCACACGAATGCCCAGCTCCTTCATCTGGTCCCGGGTCAGTTCGGTGCCAGTGGCAATCGCCTCCTGGATCGAGGCGAGCATTTCAGCCCCCATCCCCTGTGGCGCGCCAGCCCTCAGCACCTCCATCGCCGCATCAGCCTGCATCGCGGGCAGATTCACCAGACCAAAATCCATCGCGGAAATAACCGGGTAAAAGATCGGGATAGTCAGAAGGATCATCGACAGGCTGTCCATCAGGCAACCAAAGACCAGATAGAAGGCGAGGATCAGCATCAGCACCACCCAGGGGCTGAGACCCTGGGAGACCACGAAATCAGCCAGCTCCTGTGGGACTTTGGTCAGGGCGAGAAACCCGTTGTAGAACCCCGCACCCAGCACGATGAAAAAGATCATCGCGGTCGAGCGCGCCGTCACCATGAAACTATCGGTCAGGGTCTCACGGTTGAGCCCACCGTTCAGCCAGGCAATCAGCCCGGTCCCCAAGGCACCAACCGCAGCGCCTTCGGTCGGGGTGAACCAGCCCAGATAAATCCCGCCCACGACCAGTCCAAAAACCAGAAGAACCGGCCAGACGTGGAACAGCGCCGCAAACCGCTCGCCCCAGGGAACCGGGGGGCGCGTCCCCGCGCTGCCGGGGAAAACCCGGACATAGACAGAAATCGCAATCACATAACCAATGGCGGCCAGAATACCGGGGATAAAGGCGGCAAGAAACAGCTTTGCGATGTTCTGCTCTGTCAGGATGGCATAGATCACCAGCACCACAGAGGGCGGGATCAGAATGCCAAGCGTACCGCCTGCCGCCAGCGTCGCCGTGGAGAAGCCCCCAGCATAGCCATAGTTGCGCAGCTCAGGCAGCGCGACACGTCCCATGGTTGCCGCCGTGGCCAGCGAGGAGCCACAGATCGCGCCAAAGCCCGCACAGGCCCCGATCGCTGCCATGGCAACCCCGCCCTTCCTATGCCCCAGGAAGCCTTCAGCCGCCTTGAACAAAGCCGTGGACATGCCACCCAGCGTCGCAAAATGGCCCATCAAGAGGAACATCGGCACGATGGTCAGCGAATATGAGGAGAAGGTGGAATAGGTCTCGCTCTTCATCCGGCCAAAGGCCACCTGAGTGCCATCTGTCACGATGATCAGCCCGACCAGCCCAACCAGAAACATCGAAAGGCCAATCGGAACCCGCAGGAAAATCAGCATCATCAGGACGGGAAATGAGGCAATCCCGATTTCAAGCGCAGTCACTGTTCGCCCTCCACGCCGTCCCAGACAAGGATGCGGCCAGTCATGAATTCAATCGTACGGACGGCGGCCATATAGAGGCCCACCAAGGCGGCCACGCTGGCCGCGACCAGACTGGCGGCATAGGCCCACCAGACCGGAAACTCGAGCAGAAAGGAGGTCTCGCCGTTCTCGAACTTGCTCAGCATCCCCGCGCCAAGCCGCACCGCAATCAGCACCAGCACAGCCGCAAAGACGATCTCAGTCGCCATCCGCAGGAACCGTTTGGCCCCCCGCGGGAAACTGTTGGTGACAATATCCACCGACGCATGGCCCGCCGTGATCTGGCACAGTGGCAAAAAGGCAAAGATCGCAAAGGCGACGCCTGCCTCGACAATTTCGAAATCCCCATTGATCGGCCCGACACCGATGGCGATCAGCCACTCGGCGAGATCCGGCGCGATGCTCTGCATCAGGGCGCCATGCAGCCCCCCGTTCAGCAACCGCCCGGCAATCGACAGACAGGTCAGCAGGATCAGAAGCGATAAGACAATACCGCCCGCCATGGCCATTGTTCTGGCCAGTCCCATCATCAGCTTGTGCATGGAAAGCCTACCCTTTCAGGTGGGGTGGACCTGCGACAGATGCAGGCGCAGGTCCACCAGTCTTGCGCTCAGTTAGTTATGCTGAGCGGTGTATTTGTCGATCAGATAGGTCGCCTGCTCCAGCAGCGCGTCGCCATCAATGCCTTTTGCCTTCATGTCGTCGAGCCACTGCTGGTAGATCGGCTTCGCGGCTTCGCGCCAGATCGCGGTCTGCTCTTCATCCAGCGTGATGACATTGTTGCCCTCATCCAGTGCGAACTCCCGCGCCGGATCATCGGCATCAGCCATGGTGCCACCGGCAAAGACCGAGAACTCCAGACCGGAGTTCTCATCCACGGCCTTTTTCAGATCATCGGGCAGGCTCTCATATTTCTCTTTGTTCATCGCCAAAACAAAGGTCAGCGTATAGAGCGCGCGGCCGGTGAATTCCGTGTGGTTCTCGACCAGCTCCGGCACCTTCAGCGCGGTGGTGACTTCCCACGGAATGGTGGTGCCGTCGATCACGCCCTTGGACAGGGCTTCCGGGATAGCCGGAACCGGCATACCCACCGGGGTTGCGCCCAGTTCCGTCAGCAGCGCGTTCACCGAACGGCCACCGCCGCGGATCTTCATCCCACGCAGATCATCCGGTTGTTCCACCGGATCCGTGGTATGGATGATGCCGGGGCCGTGAACCCAGGTGCCAAGGATCTTCACGTCCTTGAATTCACCATCCTTCATATGCTCCTCGAACATTTCCCAATAGGCGTGCGATGCCGCACGCGCATTGGTCATCATAAACGGCAGTTCGAACACTTCGGTCGAAGGGTAGCGGCCGGGGGTATAGCCCACAACGGTCCAGACAATATCTGCCACGCCATCAATGGCCTGATCCATCAGTTCTGGTGGCTTGCCACCCAGCTGCATGGACGGATAGCGGTCGATCTTGATACGCCCCTGCGAAGACGCCTCGACCTTGTCGGCCCAGACATCCAGAATCAGCTTGGGCACATTTGCCTGCGCCGGCAGGAACTGGTGCAGCTTCAGCGTCACCTCCTGCGCCATCGCCGAGGTCGCGCCCATCACCATGAGTGCAACGGCCCCTGCCGCGCCAAGTAGTTGTCTCCGAGTGGTCATATGTTTCCTCCCTCTGACCTTATGTCTTTTCGTAACTATCGCGATCAGATGCCCCTGATGCAACAAACCCAACGCACAGCCTATCCAGCCATCCGGCCGTAAACGCCCCCTGACACCCTCAGCTATTAGGTGCATTTGTAACCATCAACAGATGATTATGTATCTGCACTGCATGATTTCGCGAAAATGCTTCAGCCTGCTGGGTCGATGAAACAAAAATACGTTACAGAAACCTTCAAACAAGAAGTATTCAAGTTACATAAATCACGGCATGGTTGCATCTGATCGCTAAATTCGCCGCGCTGATTACATGACGCGCTATTTTCGCCTATCGCAGCGACAACCGCACAGATGTCAGCCCATCAATACCGCCTTCGATATGATCCCCTGCGACAACAGGACCAACCCCCGCCGGCGTGCCCGTCATCACCAGATCCCCCGGCCGCAGATGATAATACCCAGAAAGATGGCATAGAATCTCCTCGACCGACCAGATCAGCTCCCCGAGAGAGGCGTCCTGACGGATCTCTCCGTTCACCCGCAACCAGATTCGCTGCGTCTGAGGCTCCCCCCATTCCGATGCCGCACGCAGCGGCGCAAAGACACTGCCGCCCTCCAGATCCTTGCCCAGGCTCCAGGGGCGCTGCTTCTGGCGTTCGCGCAATTGCAGATCCCGGCGCGTCATGTCCAGCGCGCAGCCATATCCCCAGATCGCCGCCCGCGCCTCTGCGGCCGTCGCATCCCTGAGCGGCGCTGCAATCGCGACGACCAGTTCCATTTCGTGGTGAAAATTCTCCGTCCCCTGCGGATAGGGCAGCTCCGCGCCACTCAATACCGCGTGGCAGGCCGACTTGGTGAAATAGAACGGCTGCTCCCGGTCGACCGCCACACCCATCTCCGCAGCATGGGCCGCGTAATTTCGCCCGACACAGAAAATGCGGCCAACCGGCCAGACCTCCTCGCGCCCCTCCAGCGGAATGGCAGGCACCGGCGGTAGATCGAACAACGGCTTAGACATGGTAGAGACCCTTCGGATTGGGGGAAATCGAACCGGCCAGACCCTCGCGTTTCCCGCAGGTCACCACCGGCCACCAAACTCAGACGCCGCACCCTAGCAACCTCACCATAACAGCGCGACCCCCAACCGGATGATCCACCCCCGATCGCGGGACGCAGCTTACCGGCGATCGAGTCATCGCCCGGACCACCTCGTGAGCACCAGCACAACGGCAATTGTCGCTTGACACTCAAACCAGCCACCTATTAGTTCATATGCAGAACGAACTAATAGGTGATGTATGGAATCGACCCAGCAAACCTCATTTTCCAGGCAGGTGGCGCTGTACTCGGTCATGCAGGACATCATCCATTGCGGTCCGATCTCTCGCGCCTCAATCTCCAAGCAGACAGGATTATCGAAGCAGACAGTTTCCGAGTTGGTTCGTATCCTTGAAAGCGAAGGCTGGATTCGCGAGACGGGCCGGACCTCTGGTCATGTCGGCCGCACGGCGACCACCTATGAACTGATACCGGAAAGCGCCTTTATGGCGGCGGTCGATCTTGGCGGCACCAAGGTGCGCGTCGCGATCGTCGATCTCGCTGGTACTATTGTCGCCGAGGTCGTAGCCCCCACTCATCCAGATGGCGGGCGTCATGTGGCCGATCAAATAGGAGACCTGGTCAGCCGCGCCATCGGCGAGGGAAATGTGGCCGCCAACACTGTCAGACAGACAGTGGTCGGCTGCCCCGGTGTGCCGGACGTCCTATCCGGAAAGGTGAACTTCGCCCCCAATATTGCCGGAATCGATCAGATCGATTTTCGGGCCGCGGTATCAGAGGCAACGGGCACAAAGACGTTGCTTGAAAACGACGTTAACCTCGCAGTACTCGGCGAACACTGGCTTGGCGCAGGCCATGGCATCGACAACGTTGCCCTGATCGCGTTCGGGACCGGGGTTGGCGCAGGGCTGATCGTAAACGGAGCGCTTGTAAGAGGCGCATCGGGAGCCGCCGGGGAACTTGGCTATCTACCGTTCGGCGCTGATCCTTTCGAGGAAGAATCCCTGCGGGTCGGGGCGTTCGAACGAGTGTCGGCCACGCATGGCATTCGCGCGGCATATCTCGCCACAACTGGTAAAGATGTCGACGTACCGGCGATATTTGATGCCGCCGCGTCTGGTGAGGTCGCGGCTCGGGAAGTCCTCGATAAAGTCGCAACTCAAATGGCGCGGGCAGTTGCGGCAATTGGCGCCGTGGTGGCGCCCGAGGTGGTCATCCTCGGCGGAGCAATTGGGTCCCGTCCCGAAATCCTGACCGCCACCCGCGATGAGCTGAAGCGCTGCTTTCCCTTCCCGATCAGGATCGAACCTGCCCAACTCGGCCATCACGCCGCGCTGAGCGGAGCCGTCGCTGTTGGACTGACCGAATTGCATACCGAGTTGTTCGCCAAATCTGCGCCCGGCGCGGTCATTACCCTGCCGACCCCGAAACAGGGCAAACTTGCGGGTTCCGCAGAATGACGGCGCATGGCCCCCTGATCACGCTCCTGAGCCAACATCTTGACCGGGCGGTGGTCAACGATCTGCTGGCCCGGGCTGTTCGCGCCGCTTCCGTGACTGGGGACGAGGTCGCGATGGTTGACATGCTGCGTCCCGAAATGGAGCGTCTATCGCTGTCGCCCTCGGTCGAAGACTTCAGTCCAGGGAGGCCGAACATCACAGGACGGCGCGAGGGTGGCGATGGTCCTGACCTTCTTTTCATCGGACATACGGACGTTGTTCATCCGGGCAACTGGAGCGATCATTGGGCTGGCAAACCACAACAGGACCCCTTTGGCGCGACAATCATCGACGGCGAACTGTGGGGGCGCGGCGCTGCCGATCTCAAGGCTGGCATTTGCACATCGCTCGCCGCTCTCGATCTTCTGGACCGGGCGGGTATCCGCCTTCTGGGAACGGTGTCTTTCGCATTTGTCGGAGATGAGGAAAGCGGCGAACCCGGCAGCGGAAAAAGCGCAGGCGTTCGCCATTGGACAGAAAGCGTGCTGGCGGGCGGACTGCCGCGTCCGGATCTGGCGGTCTATGTCGAACCTACCCGCCTGCAGATCCTGCCGGTGCAGATCGGATTTTATATCGCGGAGATCGTGCTGACGGGCCAATCCGCCTATTTTGGCCGACCGGAGCTCGGCCGCGACGCCCTGAAGGCCGCGCACAAGGTCCTTCAGGCGATTTGGGATCACTCGGATCGAATTTCGGCCGCTGGCAGCCATCCGCTTCTGGGGCGCAGCAACATCCTTGTAACGGGGCTTGAAGCCGGGGGGCTGATTGCTGTTCCCGGAGAATGCCGCTTTTCGCTGATTGGCAAGCTTCTGCCGGGTGACGACCTTGATGCCGCCACCTCGGAACTGGAAGCCGTGATCCGCGCCGCAATTGCTGAGGACATCCGCGTCAAAATAGATTTCACCGCCGGTCGCGACCATCCGCTAGGCGGCTCCCCGGCCGGGATCGAAGCCGATCATGAGATGGTCCGGCAGCTCTCTGCTTCCATCGCGGCCGTACGGCCCGATCGCGGTGCAGTTGAAGGTGCGCCCTTCTGGTCGGAAATGCCCTTTCTGACAGCAATGCTCGGCGTGCCGACTGTCTATTGCGCACCTGGCGATATCAGCATCTGCCATACGAACCACGAACGCGTTCCCCTGCAGGATTACCACGACGGGATTGTCGCCTTCGCAGCCTTCATCGCACTCACATGTGGAATTCGGTCCGACTGAACACAGGGGCCACAACAGGGAGAGAGACCATGAATTGCACTTCCAGAAATCTTCTTGCATCGTTGTCGATACTTGCCTTCATGGCAATGCCTGCATCGGCCCAGACCGTCGGACCCTCGGGCGAGGCGGCAACCCCCTCCTCGGCTGTGATCGTTGATGATGCGCAGGCGAGCCAGCTGCAATCCCGGGGCCTTAGGGCGGCGCTGCTCTGGCACGATCAATCCGACTTTGTGAACGCGGTTACCGCAGGCGCAACCGATGAATTCACCCGGCTTGGTATCGAGGTGGTTGCCACGACATCAGCCGGCTTTGACAGTGCGCGTCAACTTGCGGACATCGAAACCGCGCTCGCGCTCAACCCCGATATCATCTTGTCCCTGCCGCTCGACCCCGTGGCATCTGCGTCGGCCTTCAAGAAAGCACGCGACGCCGGTGTCGAGTTGGTTTTCCTTTCCAACCTCCCGTCCGGCTACGAGCATCCTGCCGACTATGCCGCCATCGTGACCGACGATCTGTTCCAGATGGGCAAGCAGGCAGCCGACATTCTGGCGGGCGCGATGGGCGGCACAGGCGACGTGGGCTGGATCTTTCACGACGCCGCTTACTACGTGACGAACCAGCGCGACAATGCCTTCAAGACGACGATCGAAACCCACTATCCCGGGATGGAGATTGTCGCCGAGGCCGGTATCAGCGATCCCGCAAGGGCAGAGGAAATCGCGAATGCCATGCTGTTGCAGAACCCCAACATCGGTGGGATCTACGTGACATGGGCAGGTCCGGCCGAAGGTGTGCTCGCCGCGCTGCGCGCAAACGGCAACAGCTCAACCCGTATCGTGACGCTCGACCTGTCTGAGCCGATTGCTCTCGATATGGTCAAGGGCGGCAATGTCGTCGGCATCGTTGCCGATGAGGCCTATGAGCTCGGGCGCGCCATGGCCGCTGCCGGGGCGCGCGGGGTTCTCGACCTCGACAACCCGCCCTTTGTCGTTGCACCGGCCGTCTCGGTTACCGCCAAAAATGTCAACGAAGGTTGGAACCAATCGCTGAATCTGGATGCGCCGCAATCGGTTCTCGACGCGCAGCAATAATCTACCCCCGCTGCGCCCGGAGCGATCCAGGCGCAGGCCCAGATGAATTCCCGCAATTGGACGGAGACCATGTCGCCAAAATTTCCTAACCGGGCCGTTCTGCAAGGGCTGATCGTCTATGCGGGTTTCGTGCTCATTTTCCTCTTCTTTGCCGCGATGCTTTGGGACCGTGGCTTCCTTTCCCCCCAGAACCTGACGAACATCGTCTTACAGACAGCTCCGGCAACGGTGCTCGCGATTGGACTGGTCTTTGTCTTGGCAGCGGGCGAGATCGACCTTTCGTTCGGTGCCGCGGTCGCACTTTCGGCGATCGTCGCCGCGATGGTCATGCGGGTCGCGCCCTGGCCTATTGGCGTCGCCGCAGGGCTGGCAACAGGCATGGCGGTGGGCTTTGTCAACGGGGCCATCGTCGCCTATGCCCGGCTTCCCTCCTTCCTTGTTACATTGGCCACGATGGGTGTCGTAGCGGGCATCGCGCGTGAATTGTCCAATTTGCAATCCATCCCGGTCACCGCCGATGCTTTCATCGGCATTTTTGGCGGCGGAAAACTGTTCGGCATCCCCTCGCTTGTGATCTGGACCATTCTAGCGCTGTTGATCGGACATCTAGTTTTTCGTGAAACGCGCTATGGGGCCCATGTATTGGCAACCGGCGACAATCCACGCGCGGCCCTGGTCTCGGGCATCCGCGTCGCTCGCCTGCGGTTGTCGGTGCTTATGGTATCCGGGGCCTGCGCCGGCTTGGCTGGTCTGCTCTATGCCGGACGTCTCCAGTCAGCCCGCTACACCTTGGGCGAAAGCGATCTGATGACTGTCATCGCCGCCGTCATCGTGGGCGGCACCGCCCTGAACGGCGGACGAGGCAGCGTTCCTGGCGCGCTCGTTGGAAGCCTGATGATGGGCATGCTGTCCAACGGGCTGATCCTGATGGGGCTATCTGTTTCTTGGCAGATGATCATCAAGGGCCTGATCGTTCTGGCCGCCGTCGCCGTTTCACTACGCGAACCGAACCGCTGAAAGGAAAACAGACATGTTCCTCGATGTCCTTCGCCGTCGAAATCCCGATTTCGTCCTCGCCGCGCAGATGCTGCACAGGACGGGCGAAATCCCCGCGAACTCTTACGTTCTTGATCTGGACGCGGTTGCAGAAAACGCACGCCTGATCCGTGCGGAAGCCGATAAGTTTGACCTCAAGGTCTTCGCGATGACCAAGCAGGTGAGCCGCAACTCGGGGTTTTGCCGCGCCGTGATGGCTGGCGGCATTGATCGCGCGGTTGCTGTCGATATGGCCTGCGCCATCGCTTGCCATAACGCCGGGTTGAAAATCGGGCACCTCGGCCATCTCGTGCAGGTACCGCGCGCAGAAGCCGCGATGGCAGCGCGACAACTAACGCCCGATTACTGGACCGTGTTTTCGCAGGCCAAGGCGGCAGAGGCGGCAGAGGCCGCACTGGCAGTCGGACGCGAACAACCACTGCTTGCCCGTGTGCAGACCGCCGGAGATACATTCTATCGCGGTCATGAAGGTGGGTTTCCCGCAGAGGATGCGGTCGCAGCCGCAGGCTGGATGTCCCAGCTGAGCGGCGCGCGTTTCGCTGGCATCACCACGTTTCCTGCGCAGCTCTATGACCACACCACAGGCAAGATTAGACATACACCAAACCTTGGCACCCTGAAGCGGACCGCTGATGCTCTGCAACGCGCGGGCTTTGACAAGATCGAAATCAACGCACCCGGCACGACATCTCTTGTCACACTTGAGGCGCTTGCTGAAGCCGGAGCAACCCAGGTCGAACCCGGCAACGGGCTGCACGGCACGACACCTCTCCATGCCGTCGAGGATCTGCCCGAGATGCCAGCTGTTCTCTACCTCAGCGAGGTCAGCCACCTTCATGGCGGCCGCGCCTATTGCTTCGGCGGAGGTCTATATGTCGATCCGGTCTTTCCCGAATATGACATCAAGGCATTGGTCACCACATCCCCCAGCGTAGACACTACTGATTTGAGATGCGTCGAGATCCCGCCGCCATCTGCGATTGACTATTACGGGATGATCGACGCCACAGGCGCCAACGCTCCCGCACCCGGTGACACGGTCGTTTTCGGCTTCCGCGGCCAGGCCTTCGTCACCCGCGCCCACTCGGTCGGCATCGAGGGCGTATCGAAGGGCAAGCCGCGCGTGGTGTCGATCGAAAACAGCTACGGGCAGGCAGAACCCTGGCTCAGAATCCGGAATGCGACAAGATGACCCCGGTTCTTCAACTCAGAAATATCCGCAAATCCTTTGGCGGAGTCACGGCGATCCAGGATTTCTCGCTCGACATGCTCGCAGGTGAAGTCGTGGCCCTTGTCGGCGACAACGGCGCCGGCAAATCAACTCTCATCAAGATGATCTCAGGTGTCTACACACCCAGTTCAGGCGAGATGCTTCTGGATGGAAAGCCAGCAAACTTTCCTGACGCTTCAGTTGCTCGGGAACGGGGGGTAGAGGTTGTCTATCAGGATCTGGCACTGGCCGATCAACAGACTGTCTACATGAACCTCTTTCTTGGTCGTGAACCCGTGAAGGGGCCGCTGCGGCTGCTTGATCGCAAGAGGATGATCGCCGAAACGGACGCGCTTGTTCGTGAACTGGATGTGCGCATCCCGTCCGCATCCGCTACGATTCGCGACCTTTCAGGGGGACAACGCCAGGGTGTCGCAATCGCACGCGCAACGCATTGGGCAAGGAAACTAATCCTGCTCGACGAACCCACTGCCGCGCTTGGCGTCGCTGAAACCGCCCGGGTCGAAGCAACAGTTGAATCGCTGAAAGCACGCAACCTCGCAATCTTCATCGTCTCCCATAGTCTCGATCAGGTCTTCCGCCTGTCGGACCGTATCTGTGTCCTGCGCCGCGGCGAGCAGATCGGGATCCGCGAGACAGACAAGACGGACAAGAATGAAATCGTCTCGATGATCACCGGCGTCTCAAAATGAAACAGGCTGGCGGTCGCACTCGCCAAAGACAGCGCGCCTAAGGATCGGGCGACCAAAGATCATTCCCTTGAGGAAAGTCTTGCAAATGTCGTGAACACGGAAGGCGTTGCGCTACCGCTGCGATCGCACCTATCAGCGCAACAGCATTCGATTGTTCATCAGAAAAACGTTAGTGTATCAGACTGTTCGCCCCGATCAGGATCGAAGCGCCCACAAACACCGTCAAGGCAATCGACAACATCCCGGCGCAGACACCCGCCAGCACGATGATCCCATCCCGTTCCAGCAGCCCGATGCTGGCAACAAACAGGGCAATTGCTGGAAACCAACCGCTGAGCGGCAGCGGCACGAACAGCGCCAGGGAAACCAGAAACAGCAGGCCTCCGGTCAGCTGTTCTCTTCGTGGCTGAAACACCGCCCGCAGGCGCGGTCGGGCAACCCGTTCCAGCCGCCGCGACACGGGGCGCAAGCGCAGCACGATACGGCGCATGCCTGTGCCGGAAAACCGGATCCGCGCGATACGTCGCGGCAGCCGGACGCTGGAAAATCCCAGTCCCATCTGCGCGCAGAAAAACAAGAGCGGCAGAGCGGTGACAAGGGTTGACCCTGGAGGCAAAGGAAGAAGATTGATCAGGCACGACAGCAAGATTGCCCATCCGAAGGACCTGTCGCCAAGCTGCTCCAGAAAGGTGCCAAGCGCGATATGATCGGAGTTTTGATGGTAGCGGATCACGCGCAGCAGCGTGAAGGAGAGAGAGCGCTTCCTGATCAAGCCTATAGCACCGGGACATCCAGAAACAGCTTTCACATTCGCCTCGCAACTCGGACCGTGCCTGCCTCCTGCTTAGCGCCTTGCTGTGTCTGCGGCAACCGGCTTCGCAGCTGAGACAGCCGCACCGACCCTGTTCCAGAGTTCCTCGGCAACAACCCCAATGGGCTGGTCCCTGCGCCGCATCTTGAATATCATTGTCCGTCGCAGCGGGAACCCGTCCAGGTTCAGGGACAGCAAAGCCCCGGAACGCCGCTCCTCCTCTGTCATGTGATCTGGCAGACCGCCCCAGCCAAGCCCGGCGAGGATCACCTTTTTCTTGGCCGCAAGATCGGACACCGTCCATTTCAGGCTCCCGGACAAGAGATCGCGGCTTTGTTCATGCGCCGCGCCGGCGGTGCCGGCGGCGACCACCTGCACATGGCTTTGCATTTCGGATGCCGACAAGGCGCGGGACCCGACGGGCAGGTTCAAGGCGGGGCTGGCCACCGGCCGGATCGTGACCTCGGCAACCGGCTCTGCCTCCACGTCGTCCAGCGGCACCCCGTCAAGCGACGCAAGCGCGATATCCGCCTTGCCCTCCATCAGCCGGGCAATCGGGCCGCCCATCATTTCCATGCGCAGCCGGAGGTGGGTCGCAGGGTGGCGCCGCCCGGTCTCCGCAAGCGCCGGCAGCAAAGGGTCCAGATCCATGGTGGCACTGACGGCAAGCGTCAGTTCCGGTTCTTCGCGGGCGCGCAGCCGGGCGGCGGTAGATCGAAGCCCCTGCATCTGCCGCAGCACCCGCGACGCCTCACGATAGAAGATTTCGCCCGCCGGGGTCAGAGACGGCCGGTAGGCTTCGCGGCTGAACAGCTCCAGCTCCAATTCCTCTTCCAGCAGGCGGATTGCATGGCTGATGGCCGACTGGGATTTATTCAGACGCTCCGCCGCACCGCGGAAGGTGCCGGTTGAGACGATCGCCTCAAGGGCAAGGAGCTGGCCGTGTTTCATCAGCATTCAACATGATATACTTCGGTAATCGTTATCTTGAAAACTCGATATTATCAATCAATCATATCAGCAGGTAGTCAGAGGGCATCACCACCACAGGAGACTGTCATGAAACTCTACTACAAACCCGGTGCCTGCCCGCTGGCCAGCCATATTGCCCTCTATGAAACCGGCCGCCCGTTTGACATCGAAGCGGTAGATACCGCGGCGGGACGGACCGAAAGCGGCGCGGATTACCGGGCGATCAACCCCAAAGGCTATGTTCCGGCCCTGGGTCTGGACGATGGCAGCGTCCTCACTGAAGGGGCGGCGGTTTTACAGTATATCGCGGACAGCCATCCGGAGGCAGGTCTGGCGCCGGCGGCGGGCACCTTGGGCCGGGCCCGGATGCAGGAACAGCTCAACTGGATCGGGACCGAGCTGCACAAGGCCTTTACCCCGCTGTTCCGCGAGGCCACGTCCGAAGCCGGCAAGGACGACGCGCGCAGCGCGGTTGCGGGCAAGTTCGATTTCATAGAGGTCCAGCTGACGGATGGCCGGGAGTGGCTGGTCGAAAACCGGTTCTCGGTGGCCGATGCCTATCTGTTCGTGGTCTCGAACTGGGCGAACTTCACCGGCATCGATCTGGCCCGCTGGCCCAATCTGGCCGCCTTTGTCAGCCGCAGTGCTGCCCGCCCGTCGGCCCAGGCGGCAATGCGCGCAGAGGGGCTGATCCAATGACGCCTGCCGCACACAATGAGGTCGGTGCACTGATTGAGGCTTATTTCGAGGGCCTCCATCAAGCCGACAGCGCCCTGCTGCGCAAGGTTTTTCACCCGCAGCTGGCCTATGTCTGCGCCACCGAAGGCGATGAACTTTTTCTGGATCTTGAGACCTACATGACCCGCGTCGATAGCCGCGAGCCGCCGACCAAACGCGGTGAGGCGCGCGAGGAGGAGATTCTGGAGATCGCCTTTGCCAGCGACCGGCTGGCCCGTGTCAGCGCCCGGATGACCATGATGGGGCGGGATTTCCACGACCTGCTGACCCTTGTCCGCTACGGTGCCGAATGGCGTATCGTGGCCAAAGTGTTTTCCTATGTTCCGCGAAAGGACTGAACAATGCCTTATGTGAATATCAAAGTGACCCGCGAGGGCGGCCCCGAAGGCACCGGCCCAAGCGCAGACCAGAAGGCGCAGCTGATCGCCGGGGTGACGGAGCTGCTGCAGGATATTCTGGGCAAGACCCCGGCAACCACATTTGTAGTGATCGACGAGGTTCCGCTGGAAGACTGGGGCGTCGGCGGCCTGCCGGTGCAACAGTACCGCAAGCAGGCGCAATAAAGACGCAGCGGACAGAGGCGCTGAGGGCGACCTGTCCGCTGCCCCGGGCGCCGATGACTTTTGCGGTGGAGGGCGTACCGGCTAGCGCTGTCTCAATTGCCGCCAGGCGTTGCAGAACCCGGCTCATGGCCGGGCGTTGTTTGTATTGCGCGCCCTAACGCCTGACGATAGTAGAGCTGAGCCGCCGGGCACGCTGTCTCCTTCTGGTTGCTTGCATCTGTGAATTTTAATGTCACGACATGTCTATCTATATTTATGCATTCATCGACAGAGTCACGGGAAGGCTGACCCGTTTTCCGACGCGACAACTCATTTACTGACGCAATTCCCCTTGAAGGAAAATTTCATGGCTAAAGGTTTGAACTCTGTCTCATCATTTCTCCAGATCGGAGATCAAAGAGTCGACGGCTTGTTTTTTGGGCAAAAATGGAGCGATGATACTATTCACTATGCCTACCCGTCTGAGCCCGGTGTCTATAATTATTCAGCTTCTTATAATGAGGCAGCTGCGTTTTCAGAGGTTTCCGATCTGCAGAAATCTGCGATCAAATTCGCTTTGGACTCTGATCTCGGCCCCGCCGCAGCAAGGGGCTTTTCTGTTGAAGGTATTACAAAGCTGAATATTGAGCATGACGCAACACCGGATACGACCAGCCCGGAGGCTATTCGGTACGGCAACACGTCCTCACCCGATGTTCTCGGTGCTCATGGATATTACCCGCAAAACAGTCCAACCGCAGGGGACGTCTGGTTTGGAAACACGGTTTACCGATCCCCGGCAGCGGGCAACTACGCCTGGCATACTGTGCTGCATGAAACCGGACATGCTTTGGGACTGACGCATTCACATGAAAATATTAACGGATTCGGTGTTGTTCCATCTGAGTACGACCACATGGAATACACGATCATGAGCTATCTGAGCTACGAAAATAGCCCGCTAGGTGGATATAGAAATGAACCCTCGAGCTTTGCACAAACCTACATGATGCTGGATATCGCGGCCCTGCAGCATATGTATGGTGCCGATTACACCACCAACAGCAACGATACGGTCTACAAGTGGTCCCCCAATTCAGGCGACACTTTGGTCAATGGTGAAATTGCAATCGATGCGGTCGGCAACCGGATTTTCGCCACCATCTGGGATGGGGGCGGCGTCGACACCTATGATCTTTCAGCCTACGCCGAGAATCTAAACATTGATCTGAACCCCGGCGAATCCTCACGCTTCAGCGCTGCACAGACGGCCCATCTGGGATATGGATATAACGCTAGCGGCAATATCTACAATGCACTTCTCCATAATGGTGACACGCGTTCGCTGATCGAAAATGCCATAGGTGGCACTGGCAACGACGTAATCGCGGGCAACGTCGGCTCAAATTTACTGCGTGGTGAGGGTGGCAACGACACCATCACAGGCGGTGAAGGTAATGATACCGTCTTTGGCAATACCGGAAATGACCATATCAGCGGTCAAGACGGTGATGACCGGATGCTGGGTGGCAAGGGCAACGACACAGTCTTTGGCGGCACTGGCAACGACGAGTTGCTGGGAAATCAGGACGACGACGTGCTGAATGGCAAAGAAGGTGCGGACACGCTTTACGGCGGTTCCGGCAGCGACACTCTGAATGGAGGTACCGGCGCCGACAGTATGTCAGGAGGCACAGGCAACGATACCTACTGGGTGGACGATGCCGCAGACCAGGTGGCCGAAAATGCGGGCGCAGGTCAGGACCGGGTCAATAGCTCAGTAACTTTCGATCTGACTGCTCACAGCGCACATATCGAAGACCTGACCCTCACCGGAAGTGCCAACATCAATGGCACTGGCAATGAGGCGGACAACTCGATTTCCGGCAACACTGGCGCCAATATTCTGCGTGGTGAGGGCGGCAATGACGTCATGACAGGTGGTGACGGAAATGACACTGTCTATGGCAATACCGGAAATGACCATATCAGCGGTCAAGATGGTGATGACCGAGTGCTGGGTGGCAAGGGCAACGACACAGTCTTTGGTGGCACTGGCAACGACAAGTTGCTGGGAAATCAGGACGACGACGTGCTGAATGGCAAGAGCGGCCGGGACACGCTTTACGGCGGTTCCGGCGACGATACTCTGACCGGCGGCAACGGTGCCGACACATTTGTATTCACGAAGGGAGAAGACGCCGACCGGATCACCGATTTTGGCCTCGGCAATGACACGCTTTTGCTGAGCGGGTTCGGTTTCTCTACTGAGCAGGATGCGCTTGGCTATGCAAATGACGTGTCAGGGAACGTGATTTTCGACTTCGGTGATGGTGACAGCCTAACCCTGTTGAATCTGCAGCTACAGGACCTGCATAGCAATATCGTCTTCACCTAGTAGGTTCACTGATCGACCGCAGGCGGGCTGCGCGGGCAACCGCATAGCCCGCTCTCTGCTTCCAGGCTTTCGGACTAGATGTCACAGCCAAGGAGGGCTCGACTGTGCTAAGGCGGCTGGCGTCCCGTCTGAGGACAGGCAATGTAGCTATAGCAGTATGGGAAACGTGCTGCTTCCGAGCAATCAAAGGAGGCGGATCTTCAATACAGTATTCACTCGGCACTCTGGCCGAGATCTACCGGCATAGTACAAATACGAATGTTCAGTGGATTGATCTTATTGGAAGAAGTGGTGAGCCGTGCAGGATTCGAACCTGCGACCCACTGATTAAAAGTCAGTTGCTCTACCAACTGAGCTAACGGCCCACTTCTTCTTCGGAACATCGTGTTGTTCCCTGGTCGCTCTTTAAGGACATAATCCAAAAGGATCAAGCACTTAATTTGCTTCGGAGCGGCGCGACCGTGTCAGTCATGCTGTCCCGATAGGCGGCGTATCTAGGGGTAAGGGCTGAGACGGTCAACCCCTTTTTTCAACTTTCTTGCCACAAGGCTGGATTCATCTTCGACGGAGGTCTATATGCGCGAAATGACCACAGGATCAGACACCCGCTTGCCCTTCATGAAGATGCACGGCCTCGGCAACGACTTCGTTGTTGTGGATGCCCGTGACATGTCGTGGCCCATCACACCGGCCATGGCCGCCGGAATCGCGCACAGGCAGATGGGCGTGGGATTCGACCAGCTCACCGTAATCACCCACGGCGAGGAAGACGCACATCTGACCTTCTACAACGCCGATGGATCCACCTCGGCCGCCTGCGGCAACGCCACCCGCTGCGTGGCCCGCTACCTGATGCAGCAGACCGGACGCGAGGCCCTGCGTCTGACCACCGATCGCGGCCTGCTTCATGCAAGAGATGCAGGAAACGGGCTGACCGCCGTCAACATGGGCCAGCCACAGCTGGACTGGCAGGATATCCCGCTGGCAGAGCAGATGGACACGCTGGAGCTGCCGATTGAGGGGGCGCCAACCGCCACCGGCATGGGCAATCCGCATTGCACCTTTTTTGTCGAAAACGCCGAGCTGATCCCTCTCGCCGAATTTGGCGCGCGCTACGAGCATCATCCGCTTTACCCTGAACGCACCAATGTGCAGGTCGCCCATCTGGTCGGCACAGATCACATCCGCATGCGCGTCTGGGAACGCGGCGTCGGCATCACCCTGGCCTCGGGCTCCTCGTCCTGCGCCACCGCAGTGGCCGCAGCGCGACGCGGGCTGACCGGTCGCCATGTGCAGATAGATCTGGATGGCGGCACGCTCTGGATTGACTGGCGCGACGATGGCGTCTGGATGACCGGCCCGACCTGCCACGTGTTCGACGGCAGCTTCACCCGCGACTTTCTGGAAAGCCTCTCAACATGAGCGCGCCCAAATTCACCACGCTCGGCTGCCGCCTGAACGCCTATGAAACCGAAGCGATGAAAGAGCTCAGCCAGCAGGCAGGGCTCAGCAACGCCGTGGTGGTCAACACCTGTGCCGTCACCGCCGAGGCCGTGCGCAAGGCACGGCAGGAGATCCGCCGCCTGCGCCGTGAAAACCCGGAGGCGCCGATCATCGTCACCGGTTGTGCCGCCCAGACCGAACCGGAGACCTTTGCCGCAATGGAAGAGGTCACCCGCGTCATCGGCAACACCGAAAAGATGCAGGCCGAGACCTGGCAGCAGATCGCCAAGGGACCGGACTTCATCGGCACCACGGAAAAGGTGCAGGTCGACGATATCATGTCGGTGACCGAGACCGCAGGCCATCTCATTGACGGTTTCGGCACCCGCAGCCGCGCCTATGTGCAGGTCCAGAACGGCTGTGACCACCGCTGCACTTTCTGCATCATCCCCTATGGTCGCGGCAATTCCCGCTCCGTCCCTGCCGGTGTGGTGGTCGATCAGATCAAGCGGCTGGTGGACAGAGGCTATAATGAGGTTGTCCTGACCGGCGTCGATCTCACCTCCTGGGGCGCCGACCTGCCCGCCACGCCCCGTCTGGGCGATCTGGTGATGCGGATCCTGAAACTGGTGCCGGACCTGCCGCGCCTGCGCATTTCCTCCATCGATTCGATCGAGGTGGACGAGAACCTGATGCAGGCCATCGCCACAGAGCCGCGGCTGATGCCGCACCTGCACCTGTCGCTGCAACACGGCGATGATCTGATCCTGAAACGGATGGCCCGCCGCCACCTGCGCGATGACGCGATCAAATTCTGCGAAGACGCCCGCCGCCTGCGCCCGGAGATGACCTTTGGTGCCGATATCATTGCAGGCTTTCCGACCGAGTCGGACGCCCATTTCGAGAACTCGCTGAAACTGGTTACCGACTGCGATCTCACCTGGCTGCACGTCTTCCCCTATTCCAAGCGCGAGGGCACCCCGGCCGCCAAGATCCCCAATCAGGTGAATGGCACGGTGATCAAGGAGCGAGCTGCCCGTCTGCGCGTCGCCGGTGACATGCAGGTACAGGCCCATCTCACCGCGCAGATCGGCCGCAGGCATCGCATCCTGATGGAAAACCCGCACATGGGCCGCACCGAGCAATTCACCGAGGTCAGCTTTGCAACCCCGCAGGTGGAGGGCGAGATCGTCACCACCACCACCACCGGCATCAGGGGAACCCAGCTCACTGCCTGAGGCCGCGCGTCGACGCATTGGAGCCGCACACAGGCAGCACTCTGGGTGCCACTCCTACTGCGAAGACAGTCTTGCCCCTCCCGCATCGATGCCGGAGGATGGCAGGATCATGAGCCTCATTCTCTTCCTTCACGGCCCCTCCAGCAGCGGCAAATCCACGCTGGCAGCAGAACTGCGCCGCCAGTCACCCCGCCCCTTCCTGCACCTCTCCATTGATCACCTGCGCAGCAGCGGCGCCTGGCGCCAGGTCGATTATCCCGACTGGCAAGCGGCCCGCCCCGCCTTCTTTGACGGGTTCCATCGCGCAGTTGCAGGCTTTGCCGACGCCGGTAATGATCTGATCATCGAACATATCCTCGACACACCCGGCTGGCACAGCCAATTGCAGGACCTGCTGGCAGGCCACCAAATGCTGTTCGTCGGATTGCGCCCCTCTCTCGCCGCGCTGCACCAGCGCGAGCAGCGCCGGGGTGACAGGCCGCGGGGCAGCGCCGTGCAGGATGCCGCCCATGTCCGTGCCGGGATGCGGTATGATCTGGACTGCGACGGCACCCGCGACACCGAACAGCTTGCGCGCGACATCCTCACCCGCATCAACCAGCCGCTACCCGCCTCCGGGTTTTTCCGCTAGCCGCACATCAGGACGCACCGCCCACTGTCATCTTTCCCGAAATACTCCGGGGTGAATGCCCGCAGGGCAGAGGGGCAGCGCCCCCAATACGAAAAACCCCCGCAGGGCCACACCATGCGGGGGTTCGTAATTGCTCAGGAAAACCGGCTTAGCTGGTTTTCTTGCCTTTGTGCGGCGCCCACAGACGCTTGTTGGTGAGATACAGCAGCACCGACAGCAGCGTCAGGAACAGCACGCCGACAAAACCGGCCTGCTTGCGCGCCATCATTTTCGGCTCCGCCGTCCACATCAGGAAGGCCGCGACGTCCTGCGACATGGCTTCCACATCGTTGGCGTGGCCATCGACGAACTCAACCTGCTCATCCGACAGCGGCGGCGCCATGGAGATCCAGCCACCAGGGAAGGCAGTGTTGCCATAGAAGGTGGTGCCTGCTTCTTCCTTGGTCTCACCGGTGTAACCCGCCAGCAGCGACGCAATATATTCCGCACCGCCCATGCCTTTGAACAGCTGGTTCAGACCCAGACCGTAGGGGCCGTGGAAACCCGCACGTGCCTTGGCCATCATGCTGAGGTCAGGCGCGCCTGCGTTGTTGTTTTCCGGGAAGTTATCGGTCGGCTTGGCCGGACGATCTTCATCCTCCACCGGATCGTAAACCGAGAAGTTCTCGGCCGCATAGGCGCGGACCTGCTCTTCTGGCAGGTTCGGGCCACCTTCATCGGCCAGGGTGCGCAACGGCACCAGCTTCAGCCCGTGACAGGCTGCGCAGACTTCGGTGTAGATCTGCAGACCGCGCTGCAGCTGGTTGGTGTCGTAGGTGCCAAACGGGCCTTCGAACGAGAAGTCATAGTCCTCGACATGGCCCGAGCCTCCCGCCGCAAAGGATGCGGCAGGCGCCAGGGACAGTGCGAAGGCGGCACCAATGGCTAGTTTTTTCAACATGGTTGCTGTCCTTCTCAATTACTCGGCCGGCGTGGCGTCAGCGCCAGACTTCTTGCCGTAATGGGCATCAAAATCCGCTTCGATGGTGTCGGGAATCGCCAGCGGCTTCTCGATGACGCCCAGCAGCGGCAGGATCACCAGGAAGTAGGCGAACCAATAGGCCGAAGCGATCAGGGAGAACGACGCATAGGGTTCTTCCGCAGGCATCGCACCCAGCCACATCAGGGCAAAGAAGTCGATGACCAGCAGCAGGAACCACCACTTGAACTGCGGGCGGTACCGGCCCGAGCGCACGCGGCTGGTGTCCAGCCAGGGCGCCAGCGCCATGACGGCAATCGCACCAAACATCGCCAGCACGCCAAAGAACTTGGCGTCGATGATGCCACCGGTCACAAAGGAGGCAATCTGCACAACCCAGACTTCCGAGGTGAAGGCCCGCAGGATCGCGTAGAACGGCAGGAAGTACCATTCGGGAACGATGTGTGCAGGGGTCACCAGCGGGTTGGCTTCGATGTAGTTATCGGGGTGGCCCAGGTAGTTCGGCATGAAGCCGACGATCGCCCAGAACACAACCAGCACAACCGCCAGACCTACGAAATCCTTGATCACGAAATAGGGCCAGAACGGCAGCGTGTCTTTCTTGGCTTCTTCCTTGGAGCCACGACGCACTTCAACACCGGTCGGGTTGTTGTTGCCGGTGGTGTGGAAGGCCCAGATGTGCACGATGACCAGCGCCGCGATCACGAAAGGCAGCAGATAGTGCAGCGAGAAGAAGCGGTTCAGCGTGGCGTTGTCCACGGCAGGCCCGCCCAGCAGCCATGTCTGCAGCGCTTCACCAACAAAGGGAATGGCGCCGAACAGGCCGGTGATCACGGTCGCCCCCCAGAAGGACATCTGACCCCAGGGCAGAACATAGCCCATGAAGGCGGTGCCCATCATCATCAGGTAGATCAGCATGCCGATGATCCATGTGATCTCGCGCGGTGCCTTGTAGGACCCGTAGTAGAGACCCCGGAAAATGTGGATGTAGACCGCGACAAAGAACAGCGATGCGCCGTTCATATGCAGATAGCGGATCATATGGCCGCCGTTCACGTTGCGCATGATGTGCTCAACGGAGGCGAACGCCAGATCGACATGCGGTGTGTAATGCATCACCAGGATGATACCTGTGACGATTTGCAGGACCAGGCAGAATGCCAGGACGATACCCCAGATCCACAACCAGTTCAGGTTCTTGGGTGTGGGGATCATAATGGTGTCATAGATCAGGCCAACGATGGGCAGGCGGCTGTGCAGCCACTTCTCGCCACCGGTTTTCGGCTCATAATGATCGTGCGGAATGCCGGACATGAATGTCTCCCTTATCCCAGTTGGATCGTAGTTTCATCAAGGAACACGGCCGTCGGAACCGGCAGGTTCTCGGGCGCGGGACCTTTGCGGATACGACCGGCAGTGTCGTAGTGCGACCCGTGGCAGGGGCAGAACCAGCCATTGAACTCGCCAGCGCCATCACCCAGCGGCACACAGCCGAGGTGGGTACAGACACCCATCATGACCAGCCATTCGCCAGCTTCGTCCATGGTGCGGTTTTCGTCGGTGGCCGGCACATCGCCTGCGTTGACGTTCCGGGCAACCGGATCGGGCAGGTCGGCCAGATCAACAGCACGTGCTGCTTCGATCTCTTCCTGGGTGCGGCGGCGGATGAACACCGGCTTGCCAAGGAACATAACCGAGATCTGGGTCCCGACTTCCACACCTGCCACGTCCACGATAATCGAGGACAGAGCCTGAACGTCAGCCGAGGGGTTCATCTGGTTGACCAGGGGCCAAATAGCGGCGCCCGCAGTCACTGCCCCGGCGCCGGCAGTGGCGTAGTAGAGGAAATCTCTCCGGGTTCCTTCGTTGTCTTCTGCGTGGGACACGAGGTTTTCTCCAATTCCAGCGCCCGTTTAGGGCAAACATGCGCATACACCGCGCAATGAACGCAGTGACTCATCGCGGGTATCTAGCGGGGAGAAGGGCTTTCGTCCAGCGGTCATAGGCGCGCAGATGGACGCACACGCAAGTAATTATGCGCAACTGTTGCAAACAGCCTCACATATTTGCGCGGGCACGCCGTATTTCAAGGGGAGCGCCCGCGCCAGATCTCAGCTTTCCGGTGGTCGCGTCGCCTGCATCGACGGACGCGAATCGAATTCGGCGAACCAATCCGCCAGCGCCTCGTTCCCCTTGCGCCAGCCCATGTCCGGGTGCCGGAAATCCACATAGGACAATGCACAGGCCACAGCGATCTGCCCGATCCGCAGCGATCCTTTCAGATGCGCCATCCAGCGCGCGTTCAGCGCCGCGCAGCCGCCCAGCACCTTGCCGCTCTGCCCTTCGATCCACTCTGGCCATTGCTTGTCCGCGGGGCGCAGGCGCTTTTCATAGGACAGCAGCACTGCCGCCTCCATGATGCCATCCGCCGTGGCCTCCAGCACCCGCGTGTCCCAGCCGCCCTCATAAAGCGCCCCACCCGCACGCTCTGCCAGATAGGCGCAGATCACCCGGCTGTCATACAGCGTCGCGCCCCCCGCGCGTTCCAGCGCCGGGATCTTGGCCAGCGGGTTGGCGGCCTTCAGGTCGCTCGCCGGGGCAATCGGCGTGGTGGCCACCGGGATCAGCTCGACATCCGCCAGCTGATCCGTTTCATGCAGCACCACCATGACCTTACGCACATAGGGGGAGGTGGGCGCGTGATAGAGTTTCATTGCGGAAATCCTTCTGAACAGGGTTTGGAGACAGATCCACGACGATGATACCATGTCTTACATGGGGCGCGGCTGCGCACACTCTAGCCTGGCCTCACGGCAGGACCACCCCCTTCGGCATCTTCGGTCACGCTTCCTCTTGCTTTTGCCATATCGAGCGGCCATGTTCGCGCTGTTCTCAGGGCGGGGCGAAATTCCCCACCGGCGGTAAGCGGGCATGTCCCCATAAGCCCGCGAGCGGTCATTTTGAGTGCCGTCACAGCTTGAACCGAAAACCGGTTCCGACTTTTCGGGCTGTGAAGGCGCTGGAAATGATGTCCAGCAGATCTGGTGCAACTCCAGAGCCGACGGTCATAGTCCGGATGAAAGAGAACGTGTGACAGGGCCACGAGGGACGTGTGCCCTCATCACTCGTGATCGCCTTGGGTGACGTGTCAAACCTATAGGAGATACCACAATGACACACACCCGCTTTGCCTTCATCAAGGCACATTGGCATTCCGATATCGTTGATCGCGCATTGGAGGGCTTTCAGCAGCTGATCCCGGCGGAGCAGATCGACGTGTTTGATGTGCCCGGCGCCTTTGAAATGCCGCTGCTGGCCAAGGATCTCGCCAAGACCGGAAAATACGACGCCATCGCCTGCGCCGCTTTTGTGGTGGATGGCGGCATCTACCGCCATGACTTCGTGGCACAGGCTGTGGTGGATGGCCTGATGCAGGCAGGCATGGAGACTGGCGTGCCCGTCCTGTCCGTCTCGCTGACGCCGCACCACTATCAGGAAACCGATCACCACAACGCCATCTACCGCGCCCATTTTGTCGACAAGGGACGCGAGGCCGCCAATGCTGCGCTGATGATCGTCAGAACCCGGCAGGAGGCGCTTGGCGCCTAAACGGGGTACGACGCAGCGCGGGTCGGGCCGCTACAGGCCCGGCCAAGCGATCACCCCAGATAGGCCTTCAGCGCCGGCGGCGGATTGTCCAGTAGCTCCGCCGTCGCCATCGGCGGATGCGCCACGCCATCCGCCACCAGTATCACCTGATCCGCAATCCGCCGCGCATCCGCCGGGTCATGGCTGACCATCAGAACCGTTGCCCCGGTCTCCTGAGCCAGCTCCGCCACCAGATCCAGCATCTCGGCCTTCAGCGCGGGCCCCAGCGCCGCAAACGGCTCGTCCAGCAGCAGAAGATCGCGGCCCTGCACCAGCACCCGTCCCAGCGCCACCCGGCTTTGCTGACCACCGGACAGGGCGGCGGGCTTGCGCTCTT
The DNA here is from genome assembly GCF_048055755.1 of Phaeobacter sp. JH204B. Lineage (NCBI taxonomy): Bacteria > Pseudomonadati > Pseudomonadota > Alphaproteobacteria > Rhodobacterales > Roseobacteraceae > Phaeobacter > Phaeobacter sp. JH204B. The sequence continues at coordinate 3,148 of NZ_JAYMXF010000010.1, read as the reverse complement.
CCATTCCGGCCAGTCCGACCCGGGCAATCGCTGCGCGCACCCTGTCCTGCTCTTCGCGGCTCAGCCGCAGGTTCGGGCGAATGCCCAGCGCGACATTCTGCGCCACGCTCAGATGGGGAAACAGATTGCCGTCCTGAAACAACATCGCAATCGGCCGTGCACCCGGTCTCACATCCGTCAAAGCGCGCCCCTGCCACGACAGCCCCCCTGAGATGATCGGCACAAAACCGGCAATCGCCTCGATCAGCGTTGTCTTGCCCGCGCCGGAGGGACCGATCACCGCCACCCGCTCACCCGCCGCAACCGACAGATCCGCACGCACGATAAAGCCGCCGTTATCCATTTTGCAGTGATCAAGTTTCAGCATGACGCCGACCTCCCCGGTCGCATATGTAAAACGCCCCCATCGACAGGCACAGCAGTAACAGCGCCCCGCCCGAGGCTGCCTCCATCCGGTAAGCTCCCATCAGGCGATAGACCTGCAAGGGCAGCGTTGCGGTTTCAGAATCGGCAAACAGCGCAATGACTCCGAGATCGCCCATCGACAGCGCGGCCGCCAGTCCCGCGGCAAAGCCAAGCTGAGGACGCAGCCGTGGCAACAGCACCCGGCGCAGGTACACCCCGCCGCGCATGTCCAAAGAGAGCGACAAACGGCCATAGCGCGCCAGGATCTCGCGCACTCTGGGGATCAGAATGCGCAGCGCAAACGGCAGCGCCATCAGCGCATTGACCAATGCCGTGACCGGCAGCGCCAGCGCAAAGGGATCGGCAACCGGGTAGATCAGAATAAACAGCCCGGTGCCGATCACCAGCGGTGACACCGCCAGACCAAGCAGCCCGGCAACCTCCACCACCGCCCCCCGGCCCAGCGCCACGGCAATTGCCATCGGCAGGGCGATCAGCAGCAGAACCAGCGTACTCAGCCCGGCAATCAACGCCGACGTCGCCGCCGCCATCCAGACCGACTCCCCCATCGACAGAAGCCCCGGCAGCCCCGCGATGACGATGGCGCTCAGCGGCAACACCAGGAACAGCGCCGCCCCCGACAGATAGATCGCATCCAGCCCCCGCGCCCAGCGCCCCTCGCCATCCCAGCGCCGCACGGGCCGGTCCAGCCCGGCTCCGAATCCTTCGCCGCTGGCAACGCGCAGCGCCACCAGCGCCGCCGCCCCGGTCAGCAGCAGCTGAACACCCGACAGCATCGCCGCCCGCCCCAGATCGAAATCGAAGCGGAACGCCTGGTAAATCGCCAGTTCGATGGTGGTGGCACGTGGTCCGCCCCCCAGCGTGAGCGCCACCGCAAAGCTGGACAGGCAGATCGCAAAGACCACCGCCAGCGCACCGGGCACCACCTGCCGCAGCATCGGTGCCTCCAGCAGCCGCCACATTGCCAATGGTCCGGCATTGAGCTGCGCCGCAAGGCGAAAGCGCTCCGCCGGGATTTCCTGCCAGCCTTGCAGGATCAGCCGTGTCGCCAGCGGCAGATTGAAAAACACATGAGCCAGCACAACGCCGTGCAAACCATAGATCTGCAGCGGTCCAAGCCCGAAAACCCCCAGCAGATCGCTCAGCCAGCCCGACCGGCCAAACACCGCCAGAATGCCGAGGATCGCAACAATCACCGGCAGGATGAACGGCGCCCCCATCAGGGCGATCAGCAGCCGCCGCCCGCGAAACCGTCGCCGCGCCAGCGCGCGCGCCACCGGCACCGCCAGCGTCACGCTCACAACCGCCGACAGAACCGCCTGCCAGATGGTAAAGCGGATCGCGGCCCAATCGGCGACCCCAAGACCGCGCCCGACCTCGGCCCGCAGGATAACAGCGGCCAAAGCCCCAAGGATGAACGTCGCGACCAAGGCCGCGACGCCCAGACCCCAGCGGGATCTCAGCGGCTGAGCGCGGTCAGCCATTCTTCCAGCGCCGCATCACGCAGCGCCGCCGCTTCCTCTGCACCCAGCAACAGCGATTTCTCCGGCGCAACGAGGGTCTCAAACCCCTGCGGCAGGCCAGCTGTCGGCGTCACCGCCGGATACATCCAGTTGGTGGTCGGAATGATTGACTGGAACGCATCGCTGACCATGAAGGCCAGGAACTGATCCGCCAGTTCCGGCTGGTCGCTGGCCGCCAGCTTGCCGGCAACCTCAACCTGCATGTAGTGACCTTCATCGAAGACCGCCGCCGCCTTGCTGGCGTCATCCTCGGCGATCAGGTGATAGGCAGGCGAGGTGGTATAGGAGAGCACCATATCCGCCTCGCCCTCCAGGAACAGCCCATAGGCCTCCGACCAGCCTTTGGTCACGGTCAGCACATTGTCGGCCAGCCCCTCCCAGACCTCGGGGGCCTTGTCGCCATAGGCAGCCTTCACCCACATCAAGAGGCCAAGGCCGGGGGTGGAGGAACGCGGATCCTGAATCACGATCTTCAGATCGCTCTCAGCCAGCTCGGTAAAACTCTTCGGTGCCGTGGAATCGGCATTATGCACAAAGGCAAAATACCCCCAGTCATAGGGCGCAAAGGTGGTGTCTTCCCACTCGAACGGCAGTGCATAATCGGCGCTGATGCTGTGCTCGGCAAAAAGACCGGTCGCCTTCGCCGCTGCGGTCAGATTGGTGTCGAGCCCCAGCACCACATCCGCATCGGACCGCGCCCCTTCCAGCTTCACCCGTGCGAGCAGCGCCGCGCCGTCACCTGCGCCGACCAGTTTCAGGTCACAGCCGCAGGTCGCCTCAAAGGCTTTCTCCACCGCCGGCCCGGGACCCCAGTCAGAGACAAAGCTGTCGTAGGTGTAGACAATAAGTTCAGGCGTTTCGGCATAGGCTGCCGTTGCGCCCAGCAGTCCCGCTGCAAGTACAAGATGTTTCATGGCATCCTCCAATGCGGCCTCCAATGCGACGTGGGGCAAGGGTGGAGCCAATCCATACCTTCCCTCCGCCGGTTCTAGCCGGTTCAGGTTCTACGGGTGTGATCTCAGCGTCGATGACGCACCCCGAGGTGGCGCGCACCCTAGGGGCCGGACAGCTGAAAGACAAGCGATAGCGGGCTCGCACCCCTCACTAGAATGACAGCAAGGCTGACCAATTGTTTCGCACGCGAAACATTGGGGGAGTCTGGCTGTCCTTTCTGCAAGGTTAACCCACCCCATCTTCTG